>JAJRRZ010000056.1 GCA_024279045.1 Alphaproteobacteria bacterium | reverse complement strand
GAAGACATGCTCGAGCTGTTGGGCAACCTGCTGGACAATGCCTGCAAATGGGCGAAAGGCGAGAGTTTCTGCAGCTTCCGCCAACGCATCGATGGTCAGGTGCAGGTGCTGGAAATTTGCGTGGAGGATGATGGCCCCGGCGTGGAAGAAGAGAAACTGGCGCCACTCGGCACCCGCGGCACCTGCCTGGACGAGATGTGCGAAGGCTCCGGCCGGGGGCTGGCCATCGCACTGGACATTGCGCGGCTGCATGGAGGGTTCATCACCTTTGGCCGTTCTGCCCGGCTGGGTGGGTTGCGCGTGTGTGTGCACTTGCCTCCGACCACCCCTCCGCCGGCGCCCTCCAGATGAAACGCAATGTGGCGCTGGTGTGCATGACGCGCTCATGCACGGCATTGCCGTGCAATTGTCAAATTGCCGTCAGCTTGTTTTCAGCCTGGCATGGCACTCTCCCTTCAGGAAGGCGGATGAAAGACGTGAAAACATCACGTGCAACCACTGCAACCAAACAAGGGAGATCTAGCCATGCGCAAGGTAATCAGGACAATGACCATCGCCGCACTGGTGATGGGTGGCGCATATGGCATGGCCATGGCGCAGGATGTTACCGCCCGTGGTCCGCTGCCCTTCACCGCCTGGGATCTGAACAAGGATGGCGCAATTTCCAAGGCGGAATTCGACAAGGTGCGTCAGATGCGCCAGCAAGCACGCGCCAAGGAAGGGCGAATGATGCGCAATCGTGCCAACGCTCCGGACTTCACGTTCTTCGACAAGAACAATGATGGCAAGATCTCGCAGGAAGAGTTCGTTGCCGCGAGGCAAGCCCTGATGAAACAGCGCCCGCGTGGCATGGGCATGGGCCGCGGCATGGGCATGGGCCAGGGCCGCGCGCCGCTTCAGCAGCAGTAAGCCAATGGCCTGACACAACTTTTTCTCCGCCTCCTTCGGAATGGCCCGGGCATATTGATCCTGGCCTTCCGGGGGAGCGGAAACTCTTGGCAGGGAGGTGCGCGATGAAGGGAAGAAAAGGGCTGATTGCGGTGGCAATCGCTGCCATGCTGGCGGCTGGTGGCGCATTTCTGAACATGCAGCCGGCTGATGCACAGCAGAATGCAACACAGCCACAGCAGGCCGAGCAAGCCAAGGCTACTGCCAATGAAGCGCAAGATGACGGACGCACCCTGGTGGAGCTTCATCCGCAGGTGCGCAGCAATTTCCTTGGCATGATGCGCGGCTTTACCGAGTCTCTCGACCAGATCATCAACGCCCTGGCTGAAGGTGATTTCAAGGAAGCCGCACGTATTGCCGAAGATGACCTTGGGCCGGCACACGAGCTGGTGATGGCCCTGCGCAAGGCCAATGTGCCACCCGAAAAAATTGCCGAAATCCGCAAGCTGGCGCGCCAGCGCATGGCACAGGCTCTTGAGCAGGGCGTGCCGGACGGCGGCTTGGGCATGGGCGCGATAGCCATGAAGGTGCTTGGCAAGCCGGTGCCCGGCATGGGCAACCGCATGGGCGGCATGCAGCCTGGTGCGCGCGGCGGCTTCGGCCCGTGGCTGCCGCCGGAGATGCGCGCCATGGGTATTCAGCTACACCTCATCGGCGCGGAATTGGCTGATCTGGCAAAGGCAGCCGCCGACAAGCCGAGCACGGAGGACTACAACAAGGTGCTGGGCAAGCTGGGCGAGCTGACTACGCAATGTGTGGCTTGCCATTCGGCATGGAAAGTCTTTCCCTGAGGGGAGCCGAATGGTCGCTTGCAGAAGCTCCATGGCTTCAGTGGAGTTGCTCCGGCCATTGACGCCTCGAGGAGCTTGTCAGGCTCGGCAGGCAATGAACATCGCAGCAATGCCCCTGGTGGCAAGCTGCCAAGGCATGGAGTCCAGGGTCTGGACTCAATACCTGAGCACTCCCCATGTGCATTTTGGCTGCATATCAGGCGGTTTTTCGTTCTTGCCAATAGCTCCACTATTGCCTGCGAACGAAAAACCGCTGCTATTTTGCCAAAATGCCCATGAGAAGCACTCATTTATTGAGGCCAGACCCTGGGGCTGGATAGCCTGGAAAATGCCACCCACCCCACCCTGTGGGGTGGTTTTTTTCATGGTTAATGAAAACTTGAGAAAGTGATTCAGGACGGCACGGGTGCGAACTTGCGAATGTCTGCACAGCCATTTGTAAAATCAGGACTTTTCATCCCTTTTGAGACATTGATTCAGGTGAGAAACAGATTCGGATGGAACAATGCCACAGGCTTGCGATCAACAGTGGGGTAGCCTTGGCGGAAGCGACCTTCAACGCAGGACGGGATTGAAAGCCCATGTCGCGTGAAGGGGCCAATGGTGAAGAAAAGCTTCGTGGCCGACGCTATCGGCCACGAATATCCCCCCTCAGGGAAAGCAAGGCATGTGCCGGCTCGCGGTGGCCATGCGTCGGGATCAGCGCGGCTTTTCCACCTCGTCGATCATCTTCTTCGTCTGCTCGTCGGCGAGCAGTTGCTTCGCCACCTCGGCATTCTCCTTCGGCGGGATGACCGCCTTCAACAAGGCGCGGATCTGCGCTTTCATCTCCTCCGGCATGGGCGAGGCTTCCAGCTCCTGCAGCTTCTTCTCGGCATTGTCGTCGCCCTGGCGCACATGAGCCAGGGCCATGCCGACGGAGGCAAAGGTCTGCGCCCACTCGTCGATGCTGTCGAATCCCTTGTCCTTGACCATCTTCAGGATGGCTTCAGCCTTCTCGGAGCGTTTCATGGCTTCCGTGGCGCCCATCGGCCCGGGGGTCTTCGCCTTGAAGGTTTCCGGCGGATAGGTGGCCTTCAACTTCAGAAACACCTCGATGGCTGCTTTCGCCTTTTCCTCGGTCAGCGGCACGTGGCGGAACTGCGCCAGACGTTGATGCATGGCGGCGGCATTGGCCGGCGCCTGCTGCGAGGCCGCGGGGTTCTGCTGTGGCTGCTGTGGCTGTTGTGCGGAGGCGGGCAGTAGCGTGGCGCCAAGCAACGTGGCGGCCAGGATCAGGCGGACAGGGCGCATGGATATCTCTCCCTTGTGTTTCGATGCGTGCCGGAAGCATGCCTCATCAGTGCAGGATTTGCGAGAGGAAAAGCTTCGTGCGTTCGCTTTGCGGGTTGGAGAAAAACTCTTCCGGCGTGTTCATCTCGACGATCTGGCCCTGATCCATGAAGATCACCCGGTCGGCCACCTGCCGGGCAAAGCCCATCTCGTGGGTTACCACCAGCATGGTCATGCCCGACTCGGCCAGTTCCACCATCACTTCCAGCACCTCCTTGATCATTTCCGGGTCGAGCGCGGAGGTGGGCTCGTCGAACAGCATGATCCGCGGCTTCATGCACAGGGCGCGGGCAATGGCCACACGCTGCTGCTGGCCGCCGGAAAGCTGGCCGGGATACTTGTGCGCCTGCTCCGGAATGCGCACCTTCTCGAGAAAGTGCATGGCGATCTCTTCTGCCTCGCGCCGGGGCATGCGCCTCACCCAGATGGGTGCGAGCGTGCAGTTCTCCAGCACGGTGAGATGCGGGAACAGATTGAAGTGCTGGAACACCATGCCCACATCGCGGCGGATTTCCTCGATCTTCTTGATGTCCTCGGTCAACTCCACGCCATCGACAATGATCCTGCCGCGCTGGTGTTCCTCCAGCCGGTTGATGCAGCGGATCAGCGTGGACTTGCCGGAGCCGGACGGGCCGCAGATGACGATACGCTCCTGGCGCATGACCTCCAGATTGATGTCGCGCAGCACGTGGAACTCGCCATACCACTTGTTCACATCGATCATCTGCACGGCCAGTTCGTCGGTGGCCTGCGAGGGGGTATTCGCGTTAGCGGTTTCGGCTGTGGTGGCTTTCGTGGCGGTATTCATCTTCTGGCTCCGTTTGTCTGAAAGTCGCAAGTGCGCCAGAGGCTCACGCGATTTTCGTTGCGGCTCCGGCCCACTCCTCCTCCCGCCCCCCAGGATCGTGCGCAAGGCGGTCGGGTGGGGGAGAAGGCTTTTTGCGCTGATGCGCGGGCGGCTCCGGCCCACTCCCCCACCCGACCACCCAGGGATTGTAAGCAAGGTGGCCGGGTGGGGGAGTGGGCCTTTGCAGAGTGCATGTGCCTATTTCATCGTTTGTGTCCTGTGTGCAGATAACGCTCCATGAAGATGGAATAGCGGGACATGCCGTAGCAGAAGAAGAAATACACCAGCGCCAGGAACAGATAGGCCGTGGAGGCGGTGGTGGGGGTGGACCATTTCGGGTCGGCCAGCGAGGCCTGCACGATGCCCAGCAGATCGAACAGACCAATGATGGAGACCAGCGAGGTGTCCTTGAACAGGCCGATGAAAGTGTTGACGATGCCGGGTATGACCAGCTTCAGCGCCTGCGGCAGGATGATCAGCCCCATCATCTTCCAGTAGGTGAGGCCCAGTGCCTGGGCAGCTTCGTATTGGCCTTTGGGGATGGCCTGCAGGCCACCGCGCACCACCTCGGCCATGTAGGCGGCGGCAAACAGCGCCACGCCCACCAGCGGGCGCACCACCTTGTCCAGCGTAACATCCTCCGGCAGGAACAGCGGCAGCATCACCGAAGACATGAACAGCACGGTGATCAGCGGCACGCCACGCCAGAACTCGATGAAGGCAATGGACAGAAAACGCAGCACGGGAAGCTGCGAGCGCCGCCCCAGCGCAAAGACAATGCCAAGCGGCAGCGAGATGACAATGCCGACGGAGGCGATGACCAGCGTCAGCAGCAGACCGCCCCATTGCGTGGTTTCGACGATGGGCAGGCCCAGCGATGGCGCGCCGTAAAGCAGCACGTAGGCCAGCACCGGGTAGGCCACGAAGAGCAACAGGGCATTGATGGTCTTGCCCGGCGCTTTCGGAATCAGCAACGGCACCAGCAGGGCGATGCCAACGGCATAGACGAGGAGATAGCGCCATTCCTGCGCCGATGGATAGAAGCCGTCCATGAACTGGTTGAAGCGGGCCTGCACATAAGCCCAGCAGGCACCCACTTCCACGCCGTCCCTCGGCAGGCAGGCGTTGCGATCTTCACCGGTGAAGACGGCATCCAGCAGGGCAAATTTCACCAGCCAGCTGACAATCAGCCAGATGATGTAAAGGCCGATGAACGTCAGCAGGGTGTTGAACCAGTCGGAGAACAGGTTGCGCCGCATCCAGCCCAGCACGCCGGTGGTGGCCGGTGGCGGCGGCTGCGGCGGCAGCATCTCGTCGCGGTGGAAGGCGATATGTCTGGTGTTGCTGCTCATGGCGCTATCATGCTGTCTGCTGCGTGAATTCCTCCTCTCGCCATTGCCGGCCCTGCTCCGGCAGTCCAGGGCGACAAGCGCATGAGCGCAAGGCTCTTGCTGCCCGGGTCAAGCCCGGGCACGACGGGCGAGACGGATGACACGCAGGAGATGTGGTGGATGCTGGTCATGGTTATCTCTCCACCAGTTTCGTCTTTCTCTGTTGAACATCGCAAGCGCACTGGAAGCGCGCGCGATTTTCGTTGCGGCTCCGGCCCGCTCCCCCTCCCGACCACCCAGAAATTGTATGCGAGATGCTCGGAAGGGGGGCGGGCCTTGTGTGTCTTGCTATCTCTCCACCAGTTTCATCTTCGCGTTGTACCAGTTCATGAAGGCCGAGGTCGCCAGGCTGAGAGAAAGGTAAATGAGCATCCAGATGGCGATGACTTCCAGCTCGCGCCCGGATTGGTTGAGCACGATGCCGCCTACCGCCACCAGATCAGGATAGGCGATGGCCACGGCCAGCGAGGAATTCTTCGTCAGGTTCAGATACTGGCTGGTGAGCGGCGGGATGATCACGCGCAGCGCCTGCGGGATGATGACCAGCCGCAGCATCTGCCCGCGCGCCAGCCCCAGCGACAGTGATGCCTCCGTCTGGCCATGCGGCACGGCCTGGATACCGGCGCGGACGATCTCGCCGATGAAGGCGCCGGTGTAGATGGACAGGGCCAGCAGCATGGCCATGAATTCCGGAATGATGCGCATGCCACCCTGATAATTGAAGCCACGCAACTCCGGATAGTTGAAGCTGACCGGCTGGCCGACAAGGAAATACACCAGGATGGGCAGGCCAAGGATCAGCGCCAGGGCAGTGCGCACCACCGGGAAGGGCTGGCCGGTTTCCATTTGCCGCCGGTGCGCCCAGCGGGCGATGAACCAGCTGGCGATGATGCCGAAGACGAAAGCCGCCACGACAAACCACCAGGCATCGGTGAAGATGGGTTTGGGCGAATAGATGCCGCGGTTGTTGATGAAGATGCTGTCGGCCACCGTGAGCGACTGGCGCGGGCCGGGCAGCGGCTTGAGCACCACGTGATACCAGACGAAAATCTGCAACAGCAGCGGCACGTTGCGGAAGAATTCCACATACCAGTAGGCCAGTTGCGATATCACCCAGTTGTGCGACAGGCGCATGATGCCGATGATGAAGCCGATGATGGTAGCCAGCACGATGCCCGCCAGCGACAGCACGATGGTGTTGAGCAGCCCTGCCAGCAGGGCCTTGCCGTAGCTGGATGTTTCCGAATAGTCGAGGAACAGGATCTGGTTGATGCCAAAACCGGCGGTGGTGCCGAGAAAGTCAAACCCTGGCGGCTTGCCCAGACGATGCAGATTGTCCACCGTGTTGCCGACAATCCACCAGACAAAGGCGGCCAGCGCGGTGAAAACCACCAGCTCGGAGAAAATGCCGCGGAAGTGGCGGTCGAACAGCGGATTGGCCGAGGCCGGGCGGGGGTGCTCCTCGACCACCCAGCGATACAACCGCCAGAGCATGCCGGCGAAATAGATGACGGTGAACAGCGGGGCGACATTGATGGCCGCTACCACCACGCGGCCCAACCAGGTGAAGAAGCCGCCCTCGAAGCTCACCAGAGCAGCGCCGATGTTGCCCAGCCAAGTGGCGACATCGGTGAACATGCCGGTGGGCGACTTGTAGTAGAACCTGCTGGCGGCGAGATAAAACGCCAGAAAGGCGATGATGGCGCAGATCACCACCAGCCAGAAGCGCATCATGCGCGCGCCGTGTTCGGCGGAAGTCTCCTGAACGGATTGCGCCATGCTGCTCATGGATGTGCCGCTCCCCCTGCCCCGCTGTGCAACACGAATGAAACAAACCCATGGGAAGGGCTTCCGGCACGGGGTGCCTTGTCCGCCGTGCCGGAAACCATTTCATGTCAGCTCATGCAGACGTGCATGTGCCTGTTCGCCCGCACGGCTCAGCGCACTGGCGGGGCATACATTATGCCGCCCTTGTTCCACAGGGCGTTCAGCCCGCGGGCCAGGCCGAGCGGCGTCTTGGGGCCGACGTTGCGGTCGTAGGACTCACCGTAGTTGCCCACGTGCTTGATGATATTGTAGGCCCAGTCGCTGCCCAGGCCGATGTTCTCGCCGAACTTGCCCTCCACACCCAGCAGGCGGCGGATGGACGGGTTGGTGGACTTCTTCATCTCGTCCACGTTCTTGCTGGTTACGCCAAGCTCCTCGGCGTTGATCATGGCGAACAGCGTCCACTTGACGATGTCGAACCACTGATCATCGCCATGGCGCACCACCGGACCGAGCGGCTCCTTGGAGATGATCTCCGGCAGGATGATGTGCTCATCCGGGTTCTTCAGCTTCAGGCGCTGGGCTGCCAGGCCGGAACGGTCGGTGGTGTAGACGTCGCAGCGGCCCTCGTCATAGGCCTTGACCACCTCGTCGGCCTTCTCGAAGGCCACAACCTCGTACTGCATCTTGTGGGCGCGGAAATAGTCGGCCACGTTCAGCTCGGTGGTGGTGCCGGTGTTGGTGCACACGGCAGCGCCGTTGAGCTGCAGGGCGGAGGTAACGCCTAGGCTCTTGCGCACCATGAAGCCCTGGCCGTCGTAGTAGTTCACGCCGGCGAAGTTCAGGCCCAGCTCGGTGTCGCGCTGCATGGTCCAGGTGGTGTTGCGCGAGAGAATGTCCACTTCGCCGGAGCGCAGCGCGGTGAAGCGTTCCTTGGCCGACAGCGGGGTGAACTTCACCTTGTTCGGATCGCCGAACACGGCGGCAGCCACGGCGCGGCAGAAGTCCACATCCAGGCCTGTCCAGTTGCCCTTGTCGTCAGGGTTGGAGAAGCCGGGCAGGCCCTGCGACACGCCGCATTGCACGAAGCCCTTCTTCTTCACGTCTTCCAGCGTGCCGGCCTGGGCCGATACGGCCATGGCGGCGGTCATCACGGCGCCGAGCGCCAGTGCTGCGAGTTTTTTCATGAGATCCATCCTCCTGAACATTGTCTTGCGAAATTGCTTGAGGGGCTGACCGGGACGAATGCCCGATCATGGAGGGACAGGCGGCAACATGGCCGCCCGCATGAAGCCGCCCGTGCCGATGGCGGTGCGGCAATCAAGGTGGTCAACAAGGTGAATGCACGCGCCCACCGCCACGGCAGGGAGCCCCACCGGTGAAACACGTGCGGCCTGAGGCAGGAAAAAAGCAGACGAACCTCCCTTGTTCGACGTTCTCCCAACGCATGGCAGGTATGCGTTATTGTGCCTGCCGGAAATATCGGAAAACAAAACGGCGCACCCGTCAAGGGGTTTTCGGTCGGTGAAGCAGGATTCGTGCTTTTTCTCGTGCCTGCCTGGCCGGGCATCTCCCTTGCGGAATGGCGCTGCACAAAAAGCGCATCATGCGCATGGCGTCCATGAGCTTCACGATACGCACATGCCGTTCGTCATCCGGTTGACGGTGGCGCAGGCTTTATTCACGCTACCTGACGTTCGTTCAGGCACTGACGGTTGAATTCCGCAAACGCCCTTCAGGAGGAATCCCATGAGTCATTCCCGCCGCACACGGCTGTTGCACGCGGGCCGCGGCTTCGATCCGGCCAGCCAAGACATAGGCCCGGTAAACCCGCCGGTGGAGCGGGCCAGCACCATTCTCACGCGCGATGTGCAAACGCTGGAGACGAAAGCCCCCTACGGCACCAAGGGCACGCAGACGACACGAGCGCTGCAGCAGGCACTGCTGGAGCTGGAGCCGGCGGCGGAATGCCTGCTCTACCCTTCCGGGCTGGCGGCCATAGCCGCGGTGATGTTGGGGCTGGTGAAGGCAGGCGATCACGTGCTGCTGAGCGATGCGCTGTATTATCCCACGCGGCGGCTGATGAACACGCTGCTGGCGCGCTTTGGCGTGTCGGCCAGCTACTTCGACCCGTGCGCCAGCACCGATGCCATCATCGCCATGATGCAGGACAATACCTCGGTACTGTTTGTCGAATCGCCCGGCTCGGACAGCCTGGAGGTGCTGGATGTGCCCGCGCTGGCCCAGGCGGCGCGTGAGCGCGGCATCGTGGCGGTGATGGACAACACATGGTCGGCGGGCTGGTTGTTCGATGCCATGGCGGCGGGCTGCCAGGTGTCCATTCAGGCGCTGACGAAATATCAGGCCGGGCATGCCGATGTGCTGATGGGCGCGGCGCTGTGCGATGCTTCCGTGGCGGAGCGGGTGCGCGCCGCCACCCTGATGTTGGGGCAGTGCGTCAGCAGCGACGAGGCGTGGCTGGTGCTGCGCGGGCTGCGCACCTTGCCGCTGCGGTTGAAGCAGGCGGGGCAGACCGCGCTGAAGGTGGCGCAGTGGCTGAACGCGCGCAAGGAGGTGCAAGCCGTGCTGCACCCTGCCCTGCCCTCCTGCCATGGGCATGAATTTTTCAGGCGGGACTTTTCCGGTGCATCGTCGCTGTTTTCCTTTGTGCTGCAACCGCGGTTCGACGAGGCGGCGGCGCGGCGCTTCGTGGACAGCCTGGAATTGTTCGGCATCGGCGCCTCGTGGGGTGGATACGAAAGCCTGGTGATGCTCAAGCACATGCCATCGCTGCGCTCGACACCGTGGCCGTTTGCCCCGTGGCTGGTGCGGCTTTCCATCGGGCTGGAGGAGGCGGACGACCTGATTGCCGACCTCGAGGCAGGCCTCGCACGGCTACGGGGCTGAGCTAATGCCCGATCGGCACGGCCCCCAAGGCAATCGGATGCTTTTGGAATCATTGCGCTGGGCAGCTTGATGAAACACCCTTCCTGTTCGTCATTGCCGGGCCTGACGCAAGACAGGGACGTTGCCGCACACCTGGAATGTCAAGTCATGCCAAATGCGATTTCCCTGCCATGGGCCGCCTTGACTTGCGCCGCTGCTGGCCGCACCACTGGGGCAGATCGGAATTGCTGCCAAGGGAGGTGATGATGCGGCGCAAGATGGCGATGCTGACAGGGGCGCTGATGCTGTTCGGCGGCGCGGCGCTGGCGGCGGAATATGCGGAGCCGGAGTTCATCTTCAAGAAACGCACGGTATTCCGGCTGCTGTCGCCGGATGCCTACATTCGCGTGCATGCCATTGACGACCCGCTGGTGGAGGGGGTGGCTTGCCACCTCGCAGTGCCGGAAATCGGCGGCTGGAAAGGTTGGGCCGGGCTGGCGGAAGAACGCTCCGAAGTGTCCATTGCCTGCCGGCAGATTGGCCCTGTCAAATTCAGGGGCAAATTCGAGCAGGGCGAGGATTTCTATCGTGAGCGGCGCTCGTTCCTGTTCAAGAAGATGCAGGTGGTGCGTGGCTGCGACAAAACGCGCAACGTGCTGGTCTATCTGGTCTATTCCGACAAGATCATCGACGGCAGCCCGAAGAATTCCATCTCCACAGTGCCCATCATGCCGTGGGGCGACCAGCCCGCACCGAAATGTGCGGATTTCGTGGAGGAATAGAGCGACCGCAACGAGGGGAACCCGGGGCATGCGGGAGAAAGCGCGACAGGGCTGGAGGTTCTGGATCGACCGCGGCGGCACCTTCACCGACGTGGTGGCGCTGTCGCCGCAGGGGCACTTGCGCACGCTGAAACTGCTGTCGGACAATCCCGAACGGTATGACGACGCCGCGCTGGAGGGAATCCGCCGCTTCCTGGGGGTGAGAACGGGCGCACCCATACCATTCGAGCGCATCGCGGAAGTGAAGATGGGCACCACGGTGGCCACCAACGCGCTGCTGGAGCGCAATGGCGCGCGCACCGCATTGCTGATTACCGAAGGCTTCGGCGATGCGCTGTTCATCGGCTATCAGAACCGGCCAGACCTGTTTGCGCTGGCGCCGCGCCATCACCAGCCGCTCTACGAGGCGGTGGTGGAGGTGCGCGAGCGCATCAGCTTCAACGGCCAGCAACTGCTTCGCCCGGACGAGGCACAGGTGCGCGCGCAGCTTCAGGCGCTGCTGGATGCGGGCATCGAGGCGCTGGCCATCGTCTTCATGCATGCCGACCGCTGGCCGCTGCACGAACAACTGGTGGCCTCGCTGGCGCGGGAGATGGGTTTTGCGCAGGTGTCGGCCTCGCACGAGGTCTCGGCGCTGATGAAGCTGGTGCCGCGCGGCGACACCACGGTGGTGGATGCCTATCTCACACCGGTGCTGCGCGCCTATGTCAACCGCGTGGCGGCGGCGCTGGGGCATGGCCATTCCGCCGAAACGGCACACGCGCAGGAGCAGACAGCGGCCACGGCCCCGCGGCTGTTCTTCATGATGTCCTCCGGCGGGCTGACCTCGGCGCATACCTTCGCCGGCAAGGATGCCATTCTCTCCGGCCCCGCCGGCGGCGTGGTGGGCATGGCGCACACGGCGCGGCTGGCCGGGTTCGACAAGGTCATCGGCTTCGACATGGGCGGCACCAGCACCGATGTGGCGCATCATGACGGCAACTTCGAGCGCAGCTTCGAAACCGAGGTGGCCGGCGTGCGACTGCGCGCGCCCATGCTGCACATCCACACCGTGGCCGCCGGTGGCGGCTCCATCCTGCGCTACGAGCAGGGGCGCTTTCAGGTGGGGCCGCAATCGGCGGGAGCCAATCCGGGCCCGGCCAGCTACCGGCGCGGCGGGCCGCTGTGCGTAACCGATGCCAACGTGCTGCTGGGGCGCATCCAGCCGGCGTATTTTCCCCATGTGTTCGGCCCGGATGGCGATCAGCCGCTGGATGTGGCGGTGGTGTGGGAGAAATTCGCCGCGCTGGCCAACGAGGTGGGCGATGGCCGCTCGCCGGAAGAGGTGGCGGAGGGCTTCTTGCGCATCGCCACGGACAACATGGCCAATGCCATCAAGAAAATCTCCATCCAGCGCGGGCGCGACGTGTCGGACTATCTGCTGAACTGCTTCGGTGGGGCGGGGGCGCAATTCGCCTGCCGCATTGCCGATGCGCTGGGCATGAAGACGGTGCTGGTGCATCCACTGGCAGGCGTGCTGTCGGCCTATGGCATCGGCCTGGCGGATGTGCGGGCGGAGCGCACCCGTGGCGTGGAGCAGCCGCTGGATGGCGAAACGCTGCGCAGTGCCCGCAAGCTGGCCGATGCGCTGGCGCACGAGGCGCTGGAGGAGCTGGCGGGCAAGGGCGTGGCGGAGGCGGAGGCGCGGGTGCAGGCCCAAGCGCTGCTGCGCTATGCGGGCACGGATACGGCCATTCCTGTTGCCTTGTCGCGCCGGCCCTCTCCCCCACCCGGCCACCCGGATGATACGGCAAGTGGCCGGGTGGGGGAGAGGGCCGGCGATCACTTCCCGGCACAGGCGCTGCGCGCGGCGTTCGAGCGCGAGCACGAGAAGCTGTTCGGCTTTATGCAGCCGCAAAAAGAGTTGATCATCGAGGCGGTGCACGTGGCCGCCGAGGGCGGTGGCGCGCAGGTGCCGGAAACGGCGCGGCCAGAGACGGAAGGCGCGGTGGCGGCAGAGGAAGAAGTTGACTTTTACGTAAACGGAAAATGGCGGCGCGTGCCGCTGGTGATGCGCGACGCCATGGTGCCCGGCCAGCACATCGACGGCCCGGCGATGATCATCGAACCCAATTCGCAAATCGTCGTGGAGCCGGGCTGGAGGGCGCGGATGAATGCCTACGGGCACCTGCTGCTGGAAGATATGGCGGAGCGTGAGGATGATAAGGCCGCGGCAGAAGGCGGGCGCGCGATTGCGGCTGCGCCCCTCGCCCGGCAGGAGCGTGCGCACGAAAAGGCCGACCCGGTGCTGCTGGAGGTGTTCAACAACCTGTTCATGTCCATTGCCGAGCAGATGGGCGAGGCCCTGCGCGCCACGGCCAGCTCGGTGAACATCAAGGAGCGGCTGGACTTCTCCTGCGCGGTGTTCGATGCCAAGGGCGGGCTGGTGGCCAACGCGCCGCACATGCCGGTGCACCTGGGCAGCATGGATCGCGCCGTGGAGGCGGTCATTCGCGCCGCCGACACTTTGAAATCCGGCGATGTCTGGGTGCTCAACGCGCCTTATGGCGGCGGCACGCACCTGCCCGATGTTACGGTGGTGATGCCGGTGTTCATCGATGCCGCCAGCCCGCGCCCGGATTTCTTCGTGGCGGCGCGCGGACATCATGCCGATATCGGCGGGCTGGCTCCTGGCTCCATGAGCCCGCAGGCCACCACCATCGACGAGGAAGGCGTGTTGATCGAGCCATTCCGGCTGGTGGCGGACGGCCGGTTCCGCGAAGAGGAGATGCGCGCCATCCTCACCGGCGCACGCCATCCGGCACGCAATGTGGAGCAGAACATCGCTGACCTGAAGGCGCAGGTGGCGGCCTGCGGGCGTGGCGCGGCGGAGCTGGCGCGGGTGGTATCCCATTTCGGCACAGGCATGGTGCGCGCCTACATGGGCCACGTGCAGGCCAATGCCGAGGAGAGCGTGCGCCAGGTGATCGACGCGTTGCACGACGGCCACTTCGTCGCGCAAATGGACAATAGCGCGAAAATTCACGTGCGCATCGCCGTGGACAGACAGGCGCGCCGTGCGATGGTGGACTTCACCGGCACCAGCGGGCAAACGCCGGACAACCTCAACGCCCCGGAGCCCATCACCCGCGCCGCCGTGCTCTATGTCTTCCGCTGCATGGTGAATGCCGACATCCCGCTGAATGCCGGCTGCCTGAAGCCGATCGACATCATCGTGCCGCGGGGCAGCATCCTCAACCCCACCCCACCGGCTGCCGTTGCGGCGGGCAATGTGGAAACCTCGCAGGTGGTGGTGGATGCGCTGTTCGCCGCCATGGGCGTGCAGGCCGCCGCGCAAGGCACCATGAACAACCTCACCTTCGGCAATGCGCGGCATCAGTATTACGAAACCATCTGCGGCGGCGCGGGCGCCGGGCATGGCTGGCATGGCGAGAGCGCCATTCACACCCACATGACCAATACCCGCCTGACCGACCCGGAGGTGCTGGAGTTCCGCTACCCGGTATTGCTGGAGCGCTTCGCGGTGCGGCGCGGCAGCGGCGGGGCGGGGCGTTGGCGCGGCGGCGATGGCGTGGAGCGCATCATCCGCTTCACCGAGGAGATGACCGTCTCGCTGCTCACCAACCGGCGCATCACCCGACCCTTCGGGCTGGATGGCGGCGGCGATGCACAACCGGGCGAGAACATCCTGCGCCGCGCCGATGGCGGCGAAGAGCGCCTCGGGCCCACCGCCACCGTGCAGGCGCGCGCGGGTGATGCCATCATCATCCGCACACCGGGCGGCGGCGGCTTCGGCAAGACGGGCTGAGCGCCAGCGCCCCCTTCATCCTTGCTTAACCATCGGCACCACTTTACCCCAATCCTCCTGCCTTTCTGGCACGGGAGTTGAATTTTTCGTGAGCGAACGAAGCGGCATAACCGAAGGGGTGTAATAATGGGACAGATTGCCAGCAAGGAGATTGAGGAATTGATCCGCTGCGAAACAGATGTGCTGAATGGCATTCACAAGGTGCCGGTGGTGTTCAAGCACAACATGCTGGATGTGATCACGCCGGATGACGACTGGCTGGCCGACATCATCGCGCGCGCGGCGAAGGCCGGGCCGATGCACTACAATCTCTCGCTCATAGAGCGCGACGAACAGGGCAAGGAACGCTGGGTGCAGGGTCTGCTGGCGCGCGAGGGCGAATCGGTGGACGGCTACGCGGTGCTGGCGCAGATCAAGGCCGGCAGGCTGTGGCTGCAGGTGGAGCATCTGGCCGAACTGGCACCGGAAATGGCGGCGCTGGCGCGCGCGGCCTATGACGAGATAAAGCGCAAGGTGAAGGGCTTCACCTATTTCAACCTCTATTCCAACCTGCTGATCTCTGGCCCCAATGCGCGGGTTACGCCGCATATCGACGTGGCGGAGGTGTTCCTGTTCCACCTGCGCGGGCACAAGCGCATGACGCTGTGGGATCCGAGCCGTTTTCCCATCCCCGACACGGCGCGCGAGAGCATCATCCTGCGCGAACAACTGGAGGACATTCACATCAAACCGGAATGGGAAAATCAGGGCATGGAAGTGGTGCTGGCGCCTGGCCGGGGGGTGAACTTCCCGCTGATGTGGCCGCACGCGGTGGACAACCTGGGCGACTTCAACGTGTCGCTGCAGACGGAGTTTCACTACCCGGCCTCCATGCGGCGCTATTATGCGCTCTATGCACAAGGGCTGGCGCGGCGCAGGCTGGGCATGAAGGTGGCCAACGACCTGCCGCAAGGTTCCATTGGCGAATCGCTGCGGGCGGTGCCGGGGCTGCTGGCCAAGGCGCTGCGCCTGCACAGCCCGAAGACGCGCAAGGTGGCGCTGGAGTTCGTCGCCGATGCGAGCGCGGAAGGCGGCGTGCGCTGGCTGCCGGAAGGTCAGCGTCCGATACTGAGCAAATAGCGCCCGCGGTCAGATTGCGCCCCCGATGTTGCATAGGCAATGGCAGGGAAAACAACACGCCCTTCGACAGTACAAGATGGAATGCTTCTCATGATGCGCTTTCCCGGAAGTCAGAATGCAATCATCCCCTTGCCGGACGTGGAAGTGATAGCGGATATGGAAGCGGCGCGCATGGACTGGCTGGCGTTGCAGCAGGCTGCGAATGAGGTGCAGCCTTCCTTTCTGACGCCGTTTCAATCGTGGTGCTGGACACGGGCATGGCGCGCGCATTTCGCCGGGGCGGAGCCGCTGCTGCTGCTGGCCCGCGATGAGAACGGCAGGGCCCTGGCACTGTTGCCTCTGCAACGTGAACGCCACATGGGCCTGGTGCGCATTACCTGGCTGAGCATGCCGGGACTGCAATATGGCGGACTGCTGATGCTCCCGCTGCCGGAACAGCAGCGCAGGGCGGTGTTCGAGGCGCTGTGGGCGGCGCTGATGCGGCAGCAGGCGGACTACATCGACCTGCCATTGCTGGCGGCGGATGATCCCTTCGCCGTGTTTCTGGTGCGGCATTGCGTGGCGGGGCCGGAAAATGCATCGTTCCGCATCGATTTTACCGCATACGAGGATTGGCGCGCCTTCGAGCTGGCGTTGACGCCATCCGCGCGGCGCTCGCGCAAGAAACGGCTGAACAAGCTGAAGCGCGCCGGCGAGCTGACGTTTGCGGTGCGCGCGCCCGGTGCGGCGCTGGCCCCGGTGCTGCGGCGGGCGCTGGAATGGAAGCGCGGCTGGCTGGCGGCACAGGGGCTTTCCGGCGCGTTGCCGTTCGATACGGCTTTCGAGGGGCTGTTGCATGACCTGTTCGCCACGGATACGGCGGACGACCCGGCCATGCACTGGCGGGTGGCGGTGCTGGCGCTGGATGGCCAGCCCATCGCGGTGGACGCGGGCAAGGTGTGCGGCGATGCATACTATTCGTGGTTCTCGGCCTATGATGCCGATCATGCCGCACATTCGCCGGGCAAGATCGCCCTGTGGCTGATGATGCAATGGTGCACGGAGCAGGGGCTGAGCGCCTATGACATGCTGGCCAACCCTGCGCCCTACAAGGAAGAATGGGCCAACCAGCGGCGCGAGCTGGCGCATTTCATCAAGCCGCTCAGCGTTGGTGGGCGGGCCTATGCGCTGTGGATGCGGCATGTTCACACCATGGCGCGGGACATGTATGATGCCTTGCCGCCGGGTGTGAAGGCGGCGGTTCGCGCACCATTAATGCATCTGCGCGGCGGCAAATAGGCGGAGCGGCAATTGCCAGTCAGGCACTGCCGCGCTATGGGCGTGGGCATGCATGACAGCGCTCCTGACAACGATGCCTTCCCCGAAGACTTTCTCCGGACGTTTGCCGAGCTGGTGCGGCTGCGGCGCGACGTGCGCCGCTTTCGACCAGATCCCGTTCCCGACGAGATTCTCGAAGAAGCGCTGAACCTGGCGCATCTGGCGCCGTCGGTGGGGTTTTCGCAGCCGTGGCGCTTCGTGCTGGTGGAAGACACGGCGCGGCGGGCGGCGGCAGTACGCAGTTTCGAGCGGGCCAATGCGGCGGCGCTGGCGGCCACGGCAGAGGAGGACAAGGCGCTGTATGCGCGGCTGAAGCTGCAGGGCATGCGCGAAGCGCCGGTGCAGATGGCGGTGTTCTGTGATGATGCCACGCGGACGGGGCGCAAGCTGGGCGCGCGCAGCATGCCGGAAACACGGGCCTACTCGGTGGTGTGCGCCATTCACACGCTGTGGCTGGCGCTCAGGGCGCGCGGTGTGGGGATGGGTTGGGTGTCCATCCTGGAACCGGCGGAAATCGTGCGCATCTGCGAGGCGCCTGCGGAATGGCGGTTCGTCGCCTGGCTGTGCATCGGCTGGCCGGAGGAAGCGCGGGCGGATGAGCCGGAATTGCAGCGAGCGGGCTGGGAACAGCGCCTGCCGCTGACGAAACTGTGCCACAGGCTGTGAAGGATGACTGGCGAGGACAATTTCTGGAGCCTGCACGAGACGCCGGTGGGGGCGGTGGTGCTGGCGATGAATGGCGAAGGAGCACTGACACACCTGCAATTCGCCGGTCGTTTTGCCGTGCCGCGCGGATGGCGGCGCGATGATGCGTGTTTCGATGTGGTGCGCCGGCAACTGGATGAATATTTTACCGCGCGGCGACAGAGGTTCGACATTGCGCTGGCCCCGCATGGCACGGCCTTTCAGCGGCGGGTATGGCAGGCGCTGTGCGACATTCCCTTCGGGCAGACCATCACTTATGCCGAACTGGCGCGGCGCGTTGGCAAGCCGGGCGCGGCGCGGGCGGTGGGACAGGCAAACGGGGCCAATCCCATCGCCATCATCATTCCCTGCCATCGTGTGGTGGCGGCTGGCGGCATTGGCGGCTATGCTGGCGGGCTGGAGATCAAGCGCAAGCTTCTGGCGCTGGAAGGCATACCTCTTTCATCGTGATCCTGGAAACAAGGCAACGCCGGAGCGTGATGCTCCGGCGTTTTTTGTCCCCTCGGGATCAGGCTGCGCATGCCTGCGCTGCCAATCAGCGGGCGCGGGAGGAACCGTCGAAGTTGTAGGTCCAACCCACAGAGACCTCGAACTGGTGCATCTTCAGATCGACGGTACCACCTGTGGCCACCCAACCAGGAACAGCTGGATCGAATATATATTCGGGCCCGCTTCGTTTGCCGGTGGCATACATGAAGGCGAAATCAATGTCGTTCTTCTCATCCACCCGGAAGGTGGCGCCACCGGTAAACTGATGACGAATGACGCCGGGGGCCAGCACGTTGAACAACACGCTGTTCGCCTCCATGGCATTGGGCCAGATGTAGGCATAGCCAGCGCGCAGGATGAGGTCATTGGCGGCCTGGTATTCCATGCCGACCTTGATGGTGTTGGTATCACGCCAGCCAAAGCCTGGCCCGGAGCTGCTGCCCAATGGCGGATTGCTGAGCTGGGAATTGCTGATGGATTTCACGTCGCTGTAGAAGATACGGCGATAGTCCAGCATCAGCTTGAGGTCTTCGGTGGGCATGAAGGCGATGCCGACCTGCAGGTTGGCTGGAATATCGAAATCCCCGCCTTCGGCGAACAGCCCCCTGTACTTCTTGAACTTCGACATCCACATCTTGGTCTGATAGGAGGTGCCGAAGCTGACCATGTCGGACGGCTTGAGCTGAATGCCAATGCGCACGCCGCCACCATAGGAATAGCTGTAGCCACGGTTTGTCAGATTGTTTGGATCGCTCGACATGCCGGCGAAGGCCTGCAGGCCATAAGCCTTGAAGCGCTGGATGGCGAACAGCGGTGCAACACCGATGCTGAAACCATCGGCAAACTTGTAGGCATAAGCGCCGGAGATGAACATCTGCATCAAATCGACGCCGAGTTCGCCAGAACCGCAGAGGGCATTGGATCCAGCAACGAATACTGCCGCAGGAGGCGGCGCCGGGTTGGGGCAGAAGCGAGAGAAAGACTTGTAGCTGGTGTTCATGCCGCCATTGCCGAAGATGGAAAAGGCAACGGCGGACTTTTCATCAATCTGGCGCACATAGGCCAAGTTTGGCACGGGGAAGATATTCTTGTCGCTCTTCTGCGTTGTGCCTGCCGGCAACAGAGCAGTGCCCGTGGCGCTGTATTCGCGGAAGGGCATGAACAGGCTCAGGCCCATGTTGAACTGATCGCCGACGTCCACCAGGCCGGCGGGGTTCAGCGAGATGGCGGTGGCGTCTTCGGCGGAGGCGACGCCGGCGCCGGCAAGAGCCTTGTGGCGCAGGCCGTAGGCGTGCTGAAAGTAACCCTCGGTGGCCATGGCGTCGGTGGCGACCATGCCCAGCCCGGCAGCCACGGCCAGAACGGAAGCACAGGAACGCAACAGCTTCTTCATGTCGGTTTCCCCTCCTTGGGTTTCTCCCGGGCCGGCTGTCCTTATTTGTATTTTGTTATGCCTGCGCCAGCCCAAGGCAATGAAATACAGCAAGCCGGATATATGATTTTTCGTATCTAGCCCATGACTGCGCTGCTGTCCACGCATCGAGGGACAAATGTGGCTCTGGCGGGATACTTTTCCGGACAGTGTTGCAGTAGCGCAACAGACATGGCCTGCCGACATGCGGTTGCAAACGGCAAACGAAAGCGCCACCCCGCGAGGAGATGGCGCTTTCGTGTTCCGTGATTCGCTTCGCGCCCGCTGGCGCGGGCGGATCAATCAGCGGTGTGCTTGATCTTGAAAACGAAGGTGTCGCCCTCCTGGCCGGACTCCAGCAGCTCGTTGCCGGTCTGGCTGCAGAAGGCGGCGAAGTCGGCCACGGAGCCGGGGTCGGTGGCGTAGATCACCAGCACGTCGTCCTTCGGAATGCTCTTGAGCATCTTTTTCGCCTTGAGGATGGGCAGCGGGCAGTTCAGGCCCTTGGCATCCAGCACGTGTTCAGCCATTTGGTGCTTCTCCTTCTTCTGTTATCGCCAGCCAGCAAGGAGCCAGGCCGGCCTCCCCTTGGATCCTCTTTCGCGGTTGTTGCCGCTCAGCGGTCGTTGTCGCTCAGATGAACATATTGATGTGGGTGTTGGACGCAACCTCGAAATATGTTGCGGCGCCACCAAGCTCGATCTCGTCAATGAGATCCTCGCGCTTGTATTCGAACAGGTCCACCGTCATCTGGCAGGCGATCATGCGCACGTCGGAGAGGATGGCCGCCTCGCGCAGCTCGTCCAGCGAGGCGACACCCTTGTCCTTGATCATCTTCTTCATCATCGACCCGGCCACGGCATCGACGCCGGGGATCATGGCCATGATGTTGGGCATGGCGATGTGCGTGCCGAACATGGGCATTTCCATCGCGCCATTGCCCAGCACGGTGAACTTCGGATCGAGCTTCTTCTTCACCAGCGCCAGGCCATAGAAGGTGAAGAACAGTGTTACGTCATAGTCCAGCGCGGCTGCCGTGGTGGCCAGGATGAACGGCGGATAGGCCCAATCCAGCGAGCCCTTGGTTACGATGATGCTCAGCGACTTGCGCTTGATGTCGGCAACGGTGTCCTCGGCCATGCTCCCTCTCCCTGCCTGATTGGTTTCCCCTGCATACGTGCGCGCCCCTCCCGCTGGCGGCGCATGCAATGGCATATCATGCCATCTTCATATGCGCGGCACTGAATGCATCGAATGCGCAGCATGTCAAGTCAAAAGGGGGTGTTTTTGTGTGTTGTGGCCGTGGCCAGCCCTGCCCCGCTAATCGCCCACGCTGTATGCGTCAAGCGATTTTGCCGGGAGAGCAGGCCAACAGAGAAGAGCGGATCATATGTCGAGCACGCGCTCCATGTATTTCACGCCCAGCACACCGCCGGCAATGATGGACAGCGTGGCGATGATGGAGCCCAGCGCCAGGGTGCTCATGCCGGTGATGCCCTGACCGAAGGTACAACCCAGCGCCATGATGCCGCCAAAGCCCATGAGCACGGCACCGACGATGTTGCGCACGGTATCAGGCGTATCAACAAAGGTAGAGAGGTGAAAGGTGCGGTTGAGCTTCGAGGAGATGAACGCACCGATGACCACGCCGGTAACCGAGGCAATGGCGAAGGTGATGGTATCACCCGTCCAGAACATCCAGTATTTCAGCGCGTCCGCCGCCGGGGCGATGAAGGTGAAGGAGGTGATGGGCTGCGGATCGAATTCATCGAAGCCGAGATAGCCGGTTACGACCCATGCCAGCACGATCAGCAGGCCGATGAGCACACCGGCGGCGACATGGCGCGGCGAACGGCGAAAACCGGCATCCTTGAAGGCAAACAGCGCCAGCGCGGCGGCAAAGGCCAGCATGACCACCGTGTGCATGGCCACGCCGCCCGCTCCGGTGAGCGCGCCGAGGATGGTGGCCACGCCCTGATCGCTCACGCCGAGGCTCTTCAGGTCGAAGGATACGGCGGATTGCAGCCAGATGCGGGGATAGGCAAACAGGCCCTTCATGCTGAGGTTGGCCGCCCAGGCCAGCACGAACATCACCAGCATGGCCTTCAGGTCGCCATTGCCCACGCGCATCAGGTTGCGCCCCGGGCAGCCGCCGGCCAGCACCATGCCGAAGCCGAAGATCAATCCGCCGAGGACCAGCCCGGAAAGCTGGAAGTTGGTGGACAGATAGATGGAGCGGGTGAGATCGATATAGCCCAGAAGGTGCAGCGTCTGCGCGCCGAGGATGGCCACCGCCATGGCGAGAATCCAGGCACGCATGCGCCGCCAGTCGGAAAACGAGACGATATCCGACACCGCGCCCATGGCGCAGAAATTGGTGCGATGGATGACCGCCCCCAGCAGGAGGCCGATGATGAATCCCCAGATGCCCATCTGGGTGGTGATGGATAGGTCCTGGAACATGCTTCTCCCCTCCCGGCGCCGCGCCGGATGCGGCCTGCCCGTTGTTGTTGTGGCATGGCGGTCCGACGCAAGTCCTCCCTTGATGCGCCAGCCCCGCGCGGTGGACGGCGCCTTTATGCCCAGATGATGGCATGGGTTCAATAGGTGTGATGCAGGATATCCACTTGCCGCGTGGTAGCGGATGGCAACTTCACATGCTCGTGAAGGAAATTTGCAAAAATGCCGATTACATCTTGCGCATATTTGAATGTGAAAATAAAAGAAGGCAGGCTGCGCCAAGGAGCGTGGTGATTGTCGGTAGTCAGCGGAAGTTGCCCATGAATGACATGGACATCAGCAAATTGCAGGACAGCGCCAGCCGGGCCAGTGGGCTGCTGAAGACCATGGCCAACGAATGGCGGCTGCTCATCCTTTGCCATCTGGCGGAAAAGGAACGATCGGTCAGTGAGCTGGAGAAACTCATTGGGCTGAACCAATCAGCCTTGTCGCAACATCTGGCCATCCTGCGGCGCGAGAATCTGGTGAAGACACGGCGCGAGGCGCAGTCCATCTATTATTCGCTGGCTTCGGAGGAGGCCGCACAGATCATGGGCACGCTCTACAACCTGTATTGCAGCACGCCCGACCTTGCCGCGCGCCTGCAGCAGGAAGGCAACTGAGAACGCCCGGCCTTGCCTCCTGTTCGAAAGGCGGGGCGCATCTTCTGCATCATCCGGGATGACGTTCAGGGTTATTGCGTAGGCGTCAGCGGCACGGGCCGCGCATCGCGCTGCGAGCGGAAATTCGTGTATTTCACCACTGGCTTCCTGGGGTCCACCGCCCTGCCTGCCGCAGGCTGGGTGATGATCCTGTCGGCCAGAGGCCGGTTGGCGGCATTCCCTGCATTGTTGCTTGCCTTTGCCTTGCTGGCCGGCTTTCTGGCCACAGCCGTGGCGCGGCTTGGCGGGGGCGTGGCTCCCTGACGGCGGGGGCGACTCTTGCGCGTCTTGCGGGCAGTGTTGACATCCGGGATCAGAATGCGCATGCCGGGCTTCAGATTGCGGGTGGAGATACGCCCGCGATTGGCCCGCAGGATGGCCGAATAGGCCAGCACGTCGCCATAGGCGGCATAGGCGATGTCACTGAGTGTATCGCCCTTGCGCACAATGGTATAGCGCTTGCCATTGCGCACGAAAAAGCGACCGCTGGCGCGCGGCGCGGTGCGGGCTTTAGACTTGGCCGCAGGTGTATTGACAACCTGGAGCGATTGGCGCGTGGCAGGCCGATCAGCCGTGGTGGTTTGGCCGGCTTCCGCGGCAAGCTGGTTGAAATAGGTGCGTTCCTCGGCGTTCATGGGCACATCGGCCACGCTGTCGGGGGAAGGCATGATGCTGGCCAGCAGACGGGTGATGTCCACCTTGCCACTGGCATCGCGTAGCAAGGCGGGAATGTTTTCATCGCCGGCGCTGCCCAGCGCCTCGGCCACCAGCTTGCGGATCTCTTCATCGCTCTTGCCGCTGGCCAAGGCGGCATCCACCAGGTCAGCCAGGGAATCACGCAATTGCTCCGCGCCACTGGCGGCCTCTTCCACCGTGCCCTGTCGTTCGGCACGACCCAAGGCGCCCAGTGCGCCAATGACCTGTTCGGTAAGCTGTTTCAGTTCGTCGGCACCGGCGGTGGCGGCGGCCTCCCGTGCCGGGGATGCCGCGTTGGCAAGCGTTGCAGCGCCAGATGGCGTGGCAGCAGGCGTGCCGCCGCCGGTGGCGCCCCCTTCGGGCTGCCGCGCATATGCAGCAGAATTCACAGCCAGGCGCTCCTGATCCTTGGCCGATGCGATTGCCGCGGGGGAAGCGTTGCGGACCTCCTCCCGCTTGGCGGCCATGTTCGGCGTGATGACGGATATGGCCGGTGGTGTGCCCGCGACCTTTTCGGTGGCAGGCTTGTCGGCATTCTGCAGCGCCAGGTAAAGCCCTGCCAGACCACCACCGAGCACGGCGGAAAGCGCAAACACACCAACCATCAGCCAATGGCTGGATGCAGAGCTGTCCGTGGTGGGCGCCTTGCCAACGGCGGCAGATCGGCGCGCAGATTGCGCAGCCGAGTTCGCCGATGTGCTGCCGGGCTGCGGGGAGCGGGCAGTGGCGGGAAAGGCGCCGCTGGTACTGCCGTGCGACGCGGCGGAGCGTGCAGGCGCGGCCTTGCTGCCGGCCAGGGCCTTGGCGTCTTTGACGCCCTTTTCGTCCGCTGCCAGCCTTTTGCCGAACATGTTTGAAAATGGCTTGCTCATGTTGTTCTGCCTGCCGCCATTGTTTGCCATGCCCTCCCCGGCTGTCCGCGCCCCGCGCTGACCCTGCCCCATCCTTGTGGTGAAAGGCGGGCCATTTTCGGGCATTCCTGCGCCATTTTTTCTCAAGTGCCGCTCTCCCCTTGTCGTTGACAGACGACCCTGGAAAGGCTCATGGCAGGCGCAGACGCATGCCGGCGGGCACCAGATCAGGGTTGTTCAGACGATCGCGGTTGGCCTGAAAGATGTCGCGCCAACGCTGCACGCTGCCATAATGCTTCAAGGCGATGATGCCCAATGTATCACCCGGTTGCACCGTGATGACCTGCATGGCACCGTCCATATCCGCTGCCGGAGGCTGCGCCGCACCCTGCGCGGCGGTTTCCTGTACCCGCGTAGCCTCGCCTTCGGCCTGCAACATGCGGGTGTAGGGGTCGTCGGCGGCCTTCATCGCCGCCTTCTGCACCAGCGCGCGCAACAGCTTCTGCAGCCCCACCCTGCCGCCAGCCTGGGCAATGAGTGCGTCGAGCGTTTCATCATCCTGGCTGGCCAGCGCTTCCTGAATGAGGGCGTATATGTCCTCGGAACTCTTGCCCTGGCGGGTAGCCTTTTCCACTAGCGTGGAGAGGGCATTCATCAATGCCTGATAATCACCCGGCACCGCCTGAACCGGCTTGCGCGGGACGGTCTTGCCCATGCCCCTTGCAGTGGCTCCAGTGGCCGCACCCAACGATTGCAGCACCTGTTCGGTCAGGGCTTTCAGCTCCGCCTCACCCGCGGCTTGCGCCGAAGGAACCTCCGCCTGGGCCAGTGCATGGGCCGGGGAGGTGAACATGCCTTCCTGCGCGGCGAGAGACTGCGCGGCGGCGAGAGGCACGCCAGCAACCGCCAGCAGGGCGAGGAAGCTTGCGCGCCGCCGCCACATGGCGAGAGACCGGTGTGTGCTCGGACAACTCATGGCCTGTCCTCCCTGTTCGAGGTGGCCACTACTTGCGGGCGCTGGCGATGGCGGGCTTGACGACCGTCATGCCCAGAATCTGCCACGACTGCATGCCGCCGCGGTAATAATGCAGCTTCTCCGGCGGATAGCCAGCGGCGATGAGGTTGCGGATGGCGCGCGGCGACTGGCCGCACCACGGGCCGTTGCAGAACAGCAGCAGTTCACGCGCACCGCCGAAGTCCCAGGTGCCGTCTTCCAGTTTCCTTGCACCGAGCACCACCAGGATGCGGTCGCGATAGGGGTTCTTCTTGTCGAACAGCGTGAAGGGGATGTTCACCGCGCCGGGGATGGTGCCCTTCCTGAACCAGGCGGGGATGCGCGAATCCACCAGCACTCCCTTGCCGGTTTCCACCTTCTTCTTGAGGAAGTCCAGCAGCTCCAGTTCGCCCACGGTGTTCACGCCGGCGGCGGGCGAAATGGGCTGAATGCAGAACGGCGGGCAGGCCCGCGAGGTCTTGGCAAAACTGTTGGTGAGCTTGTGGCGGGTGTCCTGGTTGCGCATGATGCGCACCGTCCGGCCACCGATGGTGATGTCAACGTAAGGAATGCCCGGAGCAATCTTTACCTTGACGTCTTCCTGCGCCGCGGCATGCGGCAGTGCGCCAGCCAGCGCCAGCATGGCGCCTGACAACAGCGTTACTCCAATTCTCCTGACTACAGTGTGGCTCATGGCCGTCTCTCCCTACTGACAACCCCCGGCCCACGCCTGCGTAGCCAAGCCTTGGCCAGCCAACAACACCGCCGCCAAAGCATATCGACACGCACGGACACGGCACGCCTGCGCAAAGACAGGCGCTCTTGCGTATCCAATGACCTGAATATGCAGAAAATATGACGGGGGCTTAACCGCTTGTTCAGAAAGTGGTTAACCAGCCGCCAATGCCCCCTCTTCTCCAACCCGTGATGGCAACGCCGCCTGACAGATTGTCGCAGTTCATTATTTACACTTTCAAATATTTGAATGTCCGTATATCAAGTGTGCCAATGCACCGGCCCGTTCGGGCCGGGATGCAGGGAATGGAATTCAACCACAGGGAAAGCCGGAACACATGAAACGGACAATTGGCAAGATGGCGCTGGCGCTGATGCTGGCAACAGGGGCGATGCAGGGCATGCCGGCGCAGGCGCAGGATGCCGGCAGCGGCGACTGGGCAAAGTCCATGGCGCAGCTGATGGATCCGAAGCTGATGACCGAATGGATGAACATGATGGTCAACCCCGCCTACTTCGAGGCCATGATGAAAATGGCCGACCCGAAGCTGGTGGAGAGCTACGTGAAGATCATGACCGATCCGCGCTACATCGAGGCCATGATGAAGATGGCGGATCCGAAGATCGTGGAAAGTTACGTCAAGGTCATGACCGATCCGCGCTACATGGAAATGATGGCGAAGATGGTGGATCCGCAAACCATCGAGCCGTTCATCAAGATGATGACCGATCCGAAATACGTCGAAGCAATGATGAAGTGGGCCGACCCGAAGGTGGTGGAACCGTTCATGAAGATGATGACGGATCCGGCCTACATCAACGCCATGGCGAAGATGATGGATCCGCAGCCGTGGATGAAAATGATGACCACCTGGATGGAAAGCTTCGGCCAGATGGGCAAGAGCATGGCTCCTTCTGGCGAAAACAAGTGAACGGCAGCGGTGCGGCCTGCGGGCTGCACCGCGCTGGCGCAACGAGCGCGGCAAGACGTTTGTAGTGCGTAACCGGGTCTATCCTCCCTGAACTTTATCCCGGGGCCTAGGCTCAGGACCCATAAATTTTCACGCCATCTGTGGCGTTTATGCTTCATCTCAGCGCCCTTGCACCCTTGGAAATACCTTCAGTATTACCAGCGGGCGCAAGAGCGCTGATATTTCGCCTAAACGCTACATCTGGCATGCCTCTTTATGGGCCCTGAGCCTAGCGCTCCGGGCATTTTTTTGCGCGGTGGCGCTTGCGGGAAAGACTGGAGGAAAGGGGGAACAGCGCGCCGCAGAAATATTCAAATATTCGATTTGCATTATATGCGGCATCTGGTATATGCATTCAGGCGACAGCCGCGCCCGGCATGCACATGCGGGCGGAGCGGCCATTTCCGGGGGAAGGCGGGCCGGTGCGGCCCGATTGTCAGGAACGCGATATGGGGAGAAGTCTCATGAACATGAACAGGAAGATCGCGGCGGCCATTGTCGCCGGCATGTTGGCGGCGGCGCCGGTTTCGGCGGCGAAGGCTGGCGAAGGCGCGCAGGACTATGGCGAGGCGGCAAAGCTGATGACCGACTCGATGATGAAAATGATGGGCGCGATGTTCAAGATGTATTCGGAGATGACGCGGCCCATCTGGAGCTCCACGGCGCAGATCTTCGGTGAATATGGCGAATGGTGCACCGCCTGCCACGCACCGCTGGACAACATCTATCAGCAGCTTGGCTCGTCCTTCGACCCGGACGTGCACAAGAAGCTCTCCGACGAAGACCTGAAGAAGGCCCTGGACGCCTACATGAAAGAGAAGCAGGCCAAGGCTGACGCAAAGAAGCAATAAACAGGCTCGCAATGCTATCAGGGGGTGGCTTCCGCATGGCGGCACCGCCCCCTCATCATATACGATTCCTCGAATATTTCCTTGCCTGAAGGCGCACAACCGTGCTGAACTCACAGTCGGCATTCACCACCAGACAATATACGGAAGGGAGCAATCCATGGTCAGCCTTGCAAATCTTGCTCGTGGTGCGCGGCGCGTGCTGATGTTGTCGCTGCTGTCAGCGCCGCTGGCGGCTTCCCCTGCCCTGCTGGCGAATGCGCCGGCGCAGGCGCAGACGCCAAGCATCTCCGACCTGGGCAACTGGGTGAAATCGCTCACCGACAACAAGTGGACGGAGGCCTTCAGCAGCGCCACACCATCCGCACGGCAGATCGAGGGCTTCTTCGGGATGATGACCAATCCGAAGATGATGGAAGGCATGCTGACCATGGCCGATCCGAAGCTGATGGCTGACTGGATGAAAGCGGCGACCAACCCGGCCTTCCTCAACGCCATGATCAGCATGGGCAACCCGGCGATGCTGACCAACTACGTGAACATGATGGGCGACCCGCGCATCATGGAAACGCTGGTGAAGATGGGGGATCCGAAGCTCGTGGAGAGCTATATGAACATCATGACCAACCCCGCCTTCATCAAGGCGATGATCAAGTTCGCCGATCCGTCGCTGGTGAAGAACTACATGAAGGTGATGACGGATCCGAAGATGTTCAACGGGGTGATGAAGATGGCCGACCCGAAGCTGATGGAAGGCTACATGAAGGTGATGGCCAACCCCGAGTTTATGAAGATGGCGGTGAAGATGGTCGAGCCGCAGACCATGGAAGCCTACATGAAGATGGTGGCCAACCCGGACTTCATGAAGAGCATGACCAATCTGGCCACCGACACGGAGGTATTTACCGACTTCATCAAACTGATGACCGACCCGGAGTGGTATTCGGCGATGATGGCCATGGCCGACCCGAAGCTGTGGCAGGACTGGATGGCGGTGATGATGAAGCCGGAGATGATGGACTCGTGGATGAAACTGGCCGATCCGAACCTGATGGTGCAGATCATGCGCGCATCCATGGCCATCATGAATGCCGCACCAAACGCTCTGGGCGTTGTGCCGCCAAGCGCGAAGGAGAAGCAATAACGCTCGGCGCGCCCATGACGGAAAGGCGAGCCGGGTGCTGATTGCAGGGAGCTGACGCAGGGAAGGGAAGGAGAGGTTTCCATGCCGATGACAATTGCGAGGGGGAACGGATGCGCCGCATGGCGGTGGCTGGGCATGGCGCTGATGCTGCTGGCGGCGCTGGCGCTGATGCTGCTATTGCTGGCCGGGCAGGCGCGCGCGCAGGAAGATGACGAGGCAAAGGAGAAAGCCCGGCGGGAGCTGAACGCGAAGAGCTATTTCCACGGCAAGCCAGCCTATCCGGATCCGGTGCCGGAGGAGAAGGGCTGGGCGCGCTTCCCGACGCCGCCGAAAACGAAGAACCCCTATTTCGAGTTCATGCCGCCGATCTCTGCCGAGGCCAAGATGAAGTTCATGCAGAGCATGATGGCCTACAACCCTTTTGGCCTGCGCGACATGATCAACTTCATGGCGGCCAAGAAAAAGGCCTCGCCGGACCTGACCTTCGAGGAAGTGGTGGAATCGCTCAGGCTGAAGGGCAACGAGCTGAACATGCGCTTCGTGGGCGTGTCCACGCCGTGGAAGGTGATCCGCGAAATCCGCGGCAATGACAAGTATCCGAGGGTGGAGATCTACTCGTTCTGCGACCTGGAAACACTGTCCCTGGTGCTGGAATACATGCCGGAGTTCATCGTCTTCATCCCCTGCCGCATCGCCGTGATGGAAGATGGCAAGGGCAGTATCTGGCTGGTTACGCTGGACTGGGACGTGCGCTGGCTGAACACCTCGCCGAACCCCAACCGCATTCCGAAGGAAATTT
>JAJRRZ010000055.1 GCA_024279045.1 Alphaproteobacteria bacterium | reverse complement strand
TTCCTCGGAGATGGTCTGGATGCGCACACCCAGCCAGCCGCGGCGCGTCTCGCCAAACTCGACAAGCTGCGCCACCACCCGTTTTGTGATGTTCGACGGAATGGCGAAACCAATGCCCACCGAACCGCCCGACGGCGACAGGATGGCCGAGTTCACGCCGATGACGCGCCCTTTCATGTCGAACAGCGGGCCACCGGAGTTGCCCTTGTTGATGGCCGCGTCGGTCTGGATGAAATCATCGTATGGCCCGGCATTGATGTCGCGGTTGCGGGCGGAAACAATACCGGTGGTAACCGTGCCGCCCAGCCCGAAGGGATTGCCGATGGCCAGCACCCAGTCGCCCACCTGCACCGTGTCGGAATCGCCGAATTCCACCCACGGCAGCGGCTTCTCCGATTTCACCACCAGAACCGCCAGATCGGTCTTCGGGTCGCGCCCACGCAAGGTGGCCTTCAGCCGCGTGCCGTCATGCAGCCGCACAATGATCTCGCCGGCATTCTCGATGACGTGGTTGTTGGTAACGATGATGCCCTTCGGGTCGATGATAAAGCCCGAACCGAGCGAGGCGCGCCGCAGCGGCGGGTGGCCGGGAGGCAGCGGCCTGCCGCGCTTGCGCTCGAAAAAGCGAAACGGATCTCCATCCTTCTTCTCGCCGCTCTTGCCCTGACCATCCTGTGCGGTCTTGCCGTCCTGCTTGCGCTTCGGCGCGGCGGAGATGTTCACCACCGCCTTCGCCAGGGGTTCGGCCAGCGGCGCCAGTGTCGGCGGCCCCTGAAAGGCGCGCAACGCAGCGGATTGCGACGCAGGCTTAGGCAGTGCCTTCTCCGGCACTTTCACCGGCTCCGACTCCGCCTGCGCCTGCTGCTGTTGCGGCACGGCCAGCAACATCAGCAACGCTCCTGACAGAGCCGCCAGGCGCCAATTCATCGACCGCCAACATACCGGGCGCAAAATCATTGACTGCTCTCCCGTTTCTGCTCGGACAGCGGACTTTCCGTGGAATTGCGGAAATAGCGGAAGAACTCCGAGTCCGGCTCGATGACCATGTTCATGCCCTTGCCCAGGCCGTCTTCGTAGGCCTTCATGGAGCGCCAGAAGGCGAAGAAATCACGATCCTTCGTGAAGGCTTCGGCAAAGATTTTCACCCGCTCCGCATCACCCTCACCGCGGATCATCTCCGCCTGTTTCTGCGCATTGGCGATCATTTCCACCTTCTGGCGGTCGGCCTCGGCGGTAATTTTCGCCGCCCGCGCCCGCCCTCGGGCGCGCAGGTCGGCAGCCTCGGCGAAGCGCTCCGCGCTCATGCGCTCATAGGTGTCCTTCAGCACCTCCGGCAGCAGGTCGGTGCGGCGGATACGCACATCCACCACGCGAATGCCCAGCTCCTGCGCTTCCGGGCGCACCATGTCGGCGATTTCGCCCATCATCGCCTCGCGATCCTTCGACAGGGCGGCATCGAACGTGCGCCGGCCATAGACCGCGCGCAACGCCGCCTCGATGCGCGGCTCCAGGCGGCTTTTCGCACGCACCAGCGAAGCGCCCACACGCTCGCGGAATCGCACCGGATCAACCACCTTGAACACGGTGATGGCGTCCACCAGATAGCGCCGCCCGTCGATCACCTGCACAGCCTTGTTAGGCGTGTCAAAGTAGAGAATGCGCTTGTCGATGCGCACCAGCTCGTCCAGCAGCGGCAGCTTGAAGTTCAGCCCCGGCTCCTTCACCACCTTGTTGATCTTGCCGAAGCGTATCACCAGCACCTGCTCGCGCTGATCGACCACGTAGATCGACGAGAAGCCCAGCAGCACCAGCACGGCCAGCACAATGAGCGATGCAGATTTCATGGTCGCGTTCATTGCCCGCCTCCCTGCACTGTGGTGGACTGCGTGGCAGGTTGCGTGGCGGACGGTCTGACGACTCCTGACCGCGGCATGGCCATTCCTCTCTGTTGCAGCTTGTCAAGCGGCAAGTAGGGCAACACACCGGTCTTGTTCGTATCCAGCAGGATCTTGCCCGACTTGCCCAGCACCTTTTCCATGGTCTCGATATACAGCCGCTTGCGGGTAACATCCGGCGCCTTGCGGTATTGCTCCAGCACCTGGGTGAAGCGCGCCGCCTCACCCTTGGCCTCGGCCACCACCTTCGCCTTGTAGGCCTTCGCCTGTTCAATGATCTGCGCGGAACGGCCCTTTGCCTCGCCCAGCACGCGGTTGCGGTAGCGCTCCGCCTCGCGGATGAACTTGTTGAGGTTCTGCTCGGCGCGCTGCACCTCCTCGAAGGCATCAATCACCTGCGCCGGCGGGTCGGCCTTCTCCAGCTGCACGGAGGTAACCTGAATGCCTGCCCTGTAGCGATCCAGCGTTTCCTGGGTGAGTTTCTTCACCTCTTCCTGCACCTTCAGACGCCCGCGGGTGCGGATTTCCTCCGCCGGGGTACGCCCCACCACCTCGCGCATGGCGCTTTCCGCCACCAGCCGGGCCAGCAGCTCCGGCGTGTGCACGTCAAACAGGTAGTCTTCCGGATCGCGGATACGCCACAGCACGGTGAACTTGATGTCGACGATGTTCTGATCCCCGGCCAGCATCAGACTCTCCTCGTCGGAGTTGCCGAAGCTGAGCTTGTTTTCACGGCCCACCGGCACCTTTTCCACCGTCTCGATGGGCCACGCGGCGAAGTGCAGGCCCGGGCCGGTGGTGCGGTTGTATTCACCGAAGCGCAGCACCACACCGGCCTCGTCCGGCTGGATGCGGTAGAAGCTGTTCAGCGCCCAGATGACACCCAGCGCCAGCAGGATGAGCAGCACCACGCCGCGCCCACCGCCACCACCGGGCACAATGTCCTTCAGCTTGTCCTGCCCCTTGCGCAGCAGCTCATCCAGGTCGGGCGGCGTGCCGCCGGGGCGTTGTTTTCCGGGGCCTTCACCCCATGGGCCCTGCCCCCACGGGCCGCCGGAATTGTTGTTCCAAGACATCGGTCGGTCTGTTCCCTGTCCTCGCGCGGGCGCGCCGGCCACGCGATTGCATACATAAAGGTCATTTGTCGGCTCTGTCGCGGCCATGTATAGGACAGGGCCATGCGCAAAGTCCATGAACAAGTTGGTCATGATTTCCACGTGCCGCGCGCTGCCGCGCGGCTGTTGCTGCTGATGCTTCTGCCGGGGTTGATGGTGATGGCTGCGCTTGCCGCATCCGCGCCGTTCGGCCCGTGGCAGGCGCCGCTGTGGCGTGATCATCCACTCGTTGGCACCTTGTACGACACCCGCACCGGGCGGAACATCGACCGCGCCACGCTGGAGCAACGCTTGCGGCGGGCGGACATCGCCGTGCTGGGAGAAGTGCATGACAACCCCGACCATCACCGTATCCAGGGGCTGTTGCTGCGCGCCTTCGCACAGGGGCGCAACAAGCCGCCAGCGGTGGTGTTCGAGATGATTCCCACCGACATGCAGCAGCGCCTCGATTCCATCCTGCAGGTGGAGGGTGTCGATGCCGACATGGTGTTCGACGCCGTGCGCTGGGACAGCTCCGGCTGGCCATCGCGCGAACTCTACCGCCCGGTGATGCAGGCAGCGGTGGATATCGGCGCGCCAATCATCGCCGCCGGGCTGCCGCGCGACAACGTGCGCAAGGCCAGCCGGGAAGGGCTGGATGCCTTGCTGTCGGCCAGCGAACAGGCCGCTCTGCAACTGCAGCCACTGTCCAAAGAAATGATGAATGCCTTGGTGGCCGACATAGTGAAAAGCCATTGCGACATGATCCCGGAGGATGTTGCCCGCCGCATGAGCGCTGCCCAGCGCCTGCGTGATGCACTGCTGGCCGATGGCGTGCGGCGTGGCATCTCCCGGCAGGGCTCCGCCGTGCTCATCACCGGCAATGGCCACGCCCGCAAGGACAGGGGCGCACCGCTTTACCTGCAGCGCCACGGCCTGCCCGCCCCACTGGTGATCTGGCCGACGGAAGCCCGCGGGAAAGCCAGGACCATCGCCGACCTGCTGCCCGGCAACGCACGCGGCAAGCCGGCGGCTCTGGCCGATGTGATCATCGTTACGCCAAGAGCAGCGCGCGAAGACCCCTGCAAGGGTTTCGAACGTTTCATGCAACGCAAGCGCCGCGGCCAGCAGAACTGAGCCCTGCCTGGCAGCACATCCATGCGCGCACCTTGCCTTTTCGGCGCGAAGGGCTATTGTCGCGGCGGTTTTCTTCCAATCTGAACTGCATCCATCGTGAGGGGACAATGCGCGTCTATTACGACTCCGACTGCGACGTAAACCTGATCAAGGGCAAGAAGGTCGCCATCATCGGCTTCGGCTCGCAGGGCCATGCCCATGCCATGAACCTGCAGGACTCCGGCGTGAAGAACATCGTCGTCGCCCTGCGCCCTGGCTCGCCCTCGGCGAAGAAAGCCAACGCCGCCGGGCTGAAGGTGATGTCCGTGCCCGACGCCGCCAAGTGGGCCGACCTGCTCATGTTCGCCATACCCGACGAGCTTCAGGCCGATGTCTGGGCCGAGCAGGTCGCACCGAATATCCGCGATGGCGCCGCGGTGGCATTCGCCCACGGGCTGAATATCCATTTCAACCTGATCGAGCCGAAATCCACCCTCGACGTCATCATGATCGCCCCGAAAGGCCCCGGCCATACCGTGCGTGGCGAATACGTCAAGGGCGGCGGCGTGCCCACGCTCATCGCCGTGCAGCAGGACGCTTCCGGCCAGGCCAAGGATATCGCCCTGTCCTATGCTTCCGCCATCGGCGGCGGACGCTCCGGCATCATCGAAACCACCTTCCGCGAAGAATGCGAGACCGACCTGTTCGGCGAACAGGCCGTGCTCTGCGGTGGCCTGGTGGAACTCATCCGCGACGGTTTCGAAACCCTCGTGGAAGCCGGATACGCGCCGGAAATGGCCTATTTCGAGTGCCTGCACGAGGTCAAGCTCATCGTTGACCTCATCTACGAAGGCGGCATCGCCAACATGAACTATTCCATCTCCAACACCGCCGAATATGGCGAATATGTCTCCGGCCCGCGCGTGCTGCCCAAGGACGAGACCAAGCGCCGCATGAAGGCCGTGCTCGCCGACATCCAGTCCGGCAAGTTCGTCTCCGACTGGATGAGCGAATGCAAGGCCGGCCAGCCGCGCTTCAAGGCCACCCGCCGGCTGAACGACGAACACCCCATCGAGGAAGTCGGCGAACGCCTGCGCGCCATGATGCCCTGGATCACCGCCAACAAGCTGGTGGACAAGGACAAGAACTGACCCACAATGTGGGCTTGACTTCTGCAAACGTAGCGAGTCCGAGGATGGCAAAACGCTCGTCCTCGGACTCTCTCATTTGTGGTAACGCCCCACATTGTGGGCTTTGACTTCTGCAAACGTAGCGAGTCCGAGGATGGCAAAACGCACGTCCTCGGACTCTCTCATTTGTGGTAACGCCCCACATTGTGGGCTTTGACCTCTGCAAACGTAGCGAGTCCGAGGATGGCAAAACACTCGTCCTCGGACTCTCTCATTCGCGGCGCCACCCCCCACGTTGTGGGCTTTGAACTTCCGCAAACGTAGTGAGTCCGGAGATGGCTCCACGCACATCCTCGGACTCTCTCATACGAAAAACGGCGCCGGCGACTGTTGTCGCCAGCGCCTCTGTAGTGTGTGCAACCATCGAGCTTCCGAAGTATCGGGACATGGCAAGGCCGCGCACGGACGAAGCGAAACCACCCTGCCGAGCTTCATTCCCGGTCTTCCGGAAAGCCATCACCAAGGGTGATGACCCCACCGTTATACACATATTGATTGTGTAAATGAATATAAAAACTATCTATGATTGTATTTGCCTGCTTCATGCTTGCCACAACCTTGCCTTCCTGTCCCGTCATGAGCCAGGCAGACATGATCACGACTCCGGCAACATCTCCACCACAACCTGATCGTTGGTGTAGACGCAAATCTCCGCCGCGATCTCCATGGCCCGCCGGGCGATGGCCTGTGCATCCATTTCCGTATCCAGCAACGCCCGCGCCGCAGCCAGCGCATAACTGCCGCCAGAACCGATGCCCGCCACACCGTCTTCCGGCTCCAGCACATCACCATTGCCCGTCAGCACCAGGGTGTTGTCCACA
>JAJRRZ010000054.1 GCA_024279045.1 Alphaproteobacteria bacterium | reverse complement strand
CTTCTCATGGGCATTTTGGCAAAATAGCAGCGGTTTTTCGTTCGCAGGCAATAGTGGAGCTATTGGCAAGAACGAAAAACCGTCTGATATGAAGCCAAAATGCACATGGGGAGTGCTCAGGTATTGAGTCCAGACCCTAGCACAACGCACCAGCCCACGCCAATGCATCCGGCCCATGTCCCGCCGGTTCAATGCCTGATGTCTTCGCCACCTTCCGCCGCGGCTTTATCATTGCCGCTGTCTTCCTCGTCGTCCAGATGCATCTCCAGCGGCGGCTCTTCCTCCATCTCCGGCGCGGCGAACGGATCGTCCGCGTCCTCCTCGTCCAGCAGCGACTCCGCCCCGCCGCCACCGGGCAGACGGAAATCCGCCGGAATGTCATCATCCAGCAGCCCGGCGCCCTTCAGCTCGCGCAGGCCCGGCAGATCACCGATCTTCTCCAACCCGAAATGCTCCAGAAACGCCTCCGTGATGCCGAAGGTAACCGGCCTGCCGGGCAGCCGCCGCCGCCCGCGGATCTTCACCCAACCCGCTTCCATCAACGTGTCCAGCGTGCCTTTCGAGATCGCCACACCCCGGATGTCCTCTATCTCCGCCCGCGTTACCGGCTGATGATAGGCAATGATGGCCAGCGTCTCCAGCGCCGCCTTCGACAGCTTTTTCGGCTGTTCGGCCTCGCGCCGCAGCAGCCAGCGCAGATCTTCCGCCGTGCGCAACTGCCACTTGCCCGCCACCTTCACCAGGTTCACGCCGCGCCCGGCATATTCCTCGCGCAACCCTTCCAGCAGGGCCGCCACGTCTGCGCCGTCGGGCAGCGCCTCGGCCAGTTCTTCTTCCGACAGTGGTGCGCTGGAGGCGAACAGCAGCGCCTCGACAATGCGCCGCTGCTGCACCACGCCCGGCAGGCCTTCGCCAGTCCCGTCAGCCGCGCTTGCCTGTGCTTTAGCCGATGCCGCCGCGCCCCCCTTCACCACGCGAAACGGCATCACCTTGCCTGCCTGTGCATCCTTGCCCATGATCCTGAGTCCCCTTGTATGCCCCCGTCATGCCCGTGCATCCTGTCATGCCCATGCATCAGGCCCGCTTGCGCGCATAGAGCGGCGCGAAGGCCGCTTCCTGGCGCAGATCCAGCCGCCCCTCGCGCGCCAGCTCCAGCGATGCCGCAAAGCCCGAGGCCAGCGCCGAGCGCCGCATGCCGTCATCGGGCAGGCTGTTGGCCAGGATTTCGTCCAGCGGCGCCCAGTCCGCCAGCTCGCCGACCATGCGCTCCAGCGCCTCGCGCACCTCGTGGATCGTCCACACCGGCTGCGGGTCGATGTGATAGCGCCGCTTCGCCGCCTTGCGCCGCACGATGTTGGCATAGGCGGAAAGCAGATCCACCACGTTGTCGGCATACTGGCGCTCTTCGTGCACCACCACCGGTTCCGGCGCACCTCGCGCGAAGACATCCAGCCCCAGCCGCGGGCGCTGCATCAGCAGCTTGCCGGCCTCGCGCATGGCCTCCAGCCGCTTCAGGCGAAACGCCAGCTTCAGCGCCATCTCCTGCGCATCCGGCTCTTCGTCCGTCTCCGGTGGTGCTGGCAGCAGCAGCCGCGACTTCAGCCACGCCAGCCACGCCGCCATCACCAGCCAGGCGGCGGCCAGCTCCAGGTGCAGCCTTTTGGCCGCGTTGACGAAGGCGATGAACTGCTCCGCCAGCTCCAGCACCGAGATTTCGGCCAGGTCCACCTTCTGCTTGCGCGCCAGCTCCAGCAGCAGGTCCAGCGGCCCCTCATAGGACTTCAGCCGCAGCATCAACGCCGCACGCTCGCCCTCTGCCGTCAGCGGCATGTCCACGCCGCCATGTCCCGCGCCAGTGGCGCCCGCCACGCTTGCGACACGCGCAATGCTCGCAGCGCTCGCGGTACCAGCGGCACTCGTGGTGCCCACGGCACTCGCAGTGCCCGCTGCACTCGCAGTGCCCGCGGCACTTGCCACATCATCCGGCCAGGGCGCACCGCCTCCTTCCGCCGCAAGGGCAGACGCACCGGAAGAGCCTTTTTGTGCGTCGTCGCTGTTCATGAGTGATTCGCTCCTGCCCGATTGTGGCGCGAGGCCCGGCATGGCACAAGCACCACTTTCCTCACCTTCGGGCGGAGAGCAGGAAGAGAGTCAGGCACTTGCCACAGCCGACAGCCTGGCCAGCCATTCCTCGGCCCGCGCCACATCCGGCACCATGCCGGCGGGACGCATGGCCGCCAGCGCCGCCTGCGCACGTTGCAGCGCCTTGCCTGCCAACGTCGGGCAACCGGCGGCCACCTCGCGCATTTCATCCAGGTCGCCGGAGCAGTGCAGCACCACGTCGCAGCCCGCTTCCAGCGCCGCCTGCGCCCGTGCCGCCAGTGGCCCGTGAAGCGCCTCCATGTTCAGGTCGTCGCTCATCAGCAGCCCGGCGAAGCCAAGCTCGCCGCGAATGACATCGTTGATCACCACCTCCGAGGTGGTGGCCGGGTTGTCCGCATCGATCGCCGTGTAAACCACGTGCGCGGTCATCGCCATCGGCGCGCTGGCCAGCGCCGCGAAGGTCGGGAAGTCATGCGCCCGCAGCTCCTCCAGCGAGGCTTCCACCACGGGCAGTTCCTTGTGGCTGTCGGCCCGAGCCCGCCCATGGCCGGGAATGTGCTTGATCACCCCGGCAACGCCCGCCGCCTGCAACCCCTGCAGCGCCGCATTGGCCAGCAGCGCCGCCACTTGCGGCTGGCGCGCGTAGGCGCGATCTCCAATGATGTCATGACTGCCCGCCACCGGCACATCCAGCACCGGCAGGCAATCGGCATTGATGCCCAACGCCGCCAGCTCGCGCCCCAGCAGGAAAGTAATGCCGCGTGCCGCCGCCAGTGCATCGAGTGGCGATTCCTCCCACAATTCGCCAAACCGCGCCGCCGACGGATAATCTCGCCAGTGCGGCGGGCGCAGCCGCTGCACCCGCCCCCCTTCCTGGTCGATGAACACCGGCGCATCCGTGCGGTTCAAGCAGGCGCGGAAATCATCCACCAGCAGCCGCACCTGCCGTGGATTGTCGATATTGCGCGCGAACAGGATCAGCCCGAACGGGTCTTCCCGCCGGTAGAACGCGCGCTCCTCTTCCGTCAGCGCCGTGCCCGCGCAGCCGCAGATCAGTGCCTTCATGCCGCCCCCGTGTGTCCCTCGGCTCCACTCGCCACTTGCCATCCCCGCTCGGCCCGTCGTTTCAGCGAAAGCCGGAGCCAATCGCGCCTTTCCACGTGCCCGCAAGCTTGCAGCCGAAAACCTCAGCCAACCATGTGCGCAGGCGCGATACTTCCCTGCGCACGGAACACCTCACAAGAACAACCTGCAAGAGATTAGAGATTGAAGCAATGAGAACCAGGCTTAGGCCCCATGAATTTTCACGGCATCTCAAGCCATTTGCGCTGCATATCAGGGCTCTTTTGCCCCTGGAAATACCTATGGGTATTCCCGGCGGACAAAAGAACGCTGATTATCAAGCAAAGGGCACATCCACCCTGCCTCTTTGTGAGTCCTGAGCCTGGCCAACCTTGCCCCTGCCGGTCAGCCACGCGCCACACACCGCGCACATCAGCGCTTGCGGATCAGGCAATCCGGCTCGCCCCGTGCGATCAGCCGCTGGCACAACCTGTTGGCTGCCGCGCGCGAGGGCAGGGGGCCGACGCTCAGCCGGAAAAACGTGCCGGCATCACCCAGATCCTTGCGGCTGATGATCGGCTGCAGGCCACCCAGCGTTGCGCTGTGCCGCGCCCGCACCCGCTGCCAAGCGCGCAGGGCATCCTGCTGTGAGCGATACGCCGCCAGTTGCACCACATAGCCGCCGCTGCCTGTTGCAGCCGGCGCGGTGCGGGCCGCCGGTGCGGGGGCTGCGGCCTGCTGGCGGGCCGGCGCTCTGACCGGTGCAGCAACCGTACGCCGAGTTGTGGCAGGGGTGATGTTGGCCACACGCTGCACTGGAGCAGGCGCCACTTGCGCCGCTGCAGGCCGCTGGCCGGCATTGAAGTTCATCCGCTTGCGCTGTGTAACCGCCACAGGCCGGGAAGCAGGAGGAGTTGTGCTGTCCAGGCCGCGCAATACATCATCGGCGGCGCGCCCGGTGCTGGCCGTGGTCGCGGGTGCGTCCGCCACCGGAGCCACCACACCCGGCAGGGGGATCGGCCCGCGCTGGCTGGTAGCGCGCCTTCCGCGGTCATTGCTGGTGGTTCTGGCCTGCGCAGCCTCTGCTGCGGGTACGCTTGGAGTGGTGCGGACCTGTGCCGCAAGCCGGGCAGGTTTCTTCGGGGGCAGAGGGGGCTTGCGCGTGGTATTGGCGTTGGCGCCACGGGCTTGCGTCTTTCGGAGAGTTCTGGGTGCAGGCTTGCTGGTTGCCGCGCGACTTTCCGCAGTGTTTGCCGCGCCCTCAGGCGCGGCAGTCGCAGTTGTCGGTATCGCCACGCCCGTGCTGGCCGCCGCCACGCGCTTGCCCGCGGTGGAGGCCATGTCTTTCATCCGGTGGGCGAAAGCCCGTGCCGCATTGGTCAGCTCATCACTGCCCGCCGCATGGCTGGCGGTGAAAGAAGCGCCAGCTCCACCTGCTGTACCCTGTTTCCCGCCACTGATGAAGACATCTGCGGCGCGTGCAAGTTCGCTGCTGCCGGCAGCCACCGCCTTGTTGATGCCGGCTGGCCGGGCAGTGCGCTGCTGTTCCTGCTGGTGTGGCGCTGGAGCAACTGGCGCTTGCCCCTGATCATCGCCCATGGATGGTGGCGGGGGCAGTGGTGGCGGTGCGGGTATTGGCCCTGGTGCTGTCGCGGGAGGCGTTGACAGCTGCATGCCAGCATCCTTGTCGGCTGCATCGTCAGTGATGCGGTCATAGATGAGTTTGCGCCGCCGAGGCTGCATGGGGGCCGGTGCGGCTTCCGGCTGATCCGGCTTCACTTTCGCTGGTGCGCCAGGTGGCTGGATTACTGGCACGTCGCCTCCGGCTGGTTGTGGTGATTGCGGGCGAAACAGCAGAAACACCGCCGCTGCCGCCAGGGCGGCGATGGCGATGAAGATGCCGAGCATCAACATCAGCGACGACTTTCCGCTGTCGGCCTGCTGTGCAACGCCATGCTCCAGCTCGGCATAGGCGCTGGCGTAATCGTGCCTGTCATAATGTCCGTCGTGCGCGCCATGTCCGCCATGCGCTACATGCCCGGGAGGAGTATCCACGTGGGCGCTCTCATGCGGGCTGAAATCGATGGTTTGCGCTGCCTGCTCTGGCTGCGCTGCCTGTTTCACCTGCGCCACCTCACCGGCAGGTGCGCTGCCGAGGGCGCCATCCTGTCCATCAGATGGGGTGGTCGAGGGCGCCAGAGGAAAAGCCTCCGGTTCGGAGGTGATTGACGCAGGATCCACGGTTGCCGCCTGTCCCGTGGCAAGCGCCGGCTCCGCTTCCTGAGCAGACATATCCGTGTGGGGATGACGAATGGCGGGTTCCGGCGTTGTTGCCTGAGGCGCTTCGTCCGAAACCTCCGTGTCAGGCACCGGGGAGGGTTGTGCCGGCGTTGCCGTCTCCTTGCTGGACTCCATGTCGGAATCCGGTTCATTACGCAACGATTTGGCAGCCGCAATGGTCTTCTCGGTAGCCGCACCAGCGGCTCCGGCCACGCCCGCCGCGGTGGCTGATGCCTTGTTCAATGCCTGCTGCGCCAGAGACTGGTCCGAAGGCTCTTGCCATGTTGCCGCTGCCGCCTCGGGGGGCGCCTCGCCGGGTTGATCGGCTGCCTCGCCGGTCTCTGTCTGTGGAGAAGTTTCCGCACGTTTGCCAATCAGCCGCTCCGCCGCCTCGCGCTGTGCGCGCAGGCGTTCTGCAAAGTTTTTCGGGCTGAGTGCCGGCCCCGTCCTGTTGGCGGAATCGGCAGTCGCGCCGCCACCTGCTGTTGGCGTGGATCGCGCAGGCGCGGACGCAACGGGCGAAGATGCTGCCGGAGCAGCAGGCCGTGGTGGCGGTGGTGTATGTGCGGCGGAAGGCCTTGGTGCATCGGCCCGGGGCGTGCGAGGAGGTTGCGCCGTGGGCCGCGCCAATGGCCTGGGCGGCAAAGGTTTCGCCACGTTATCAGGTTTTGCCGCCGATCCCTGCCGCAACGGCGGAGGAGGGGGCGGCGGTGGCGGTGGTGGCACACGCCCGGGCTGCCTTGGCTGTGCACCTGCGGCGCCCGGTTTCGACATGTCAGGCATGGGCGGGCGTGATGGTGCGGGCATGGGCCGTTTCGCAACCTTGCCGACACCGGGGCCGCGCAATGGCGGCGGCGGTGGCGGCATGCGTCCCGCCAGCCGCGATCTCGGGTCTGCCTTGCCACCGGCTGCGCCATGCGCCGGGGTGCCACGGCTCTTGTTCTTGTCGTGCGGATTGTCCGTCATGCCCTTGCCACTCGCAACGCTGCCAATACGCCAGACATAGCACACATGCTCGATCTCGGCGGCACCGGTGCCTCTATATATGCACAGGTTTCACCATGATGGCCGGCACGATACGCGGTCATCGGCCAATACCCATGAATGGGCACGGCATCCCGGGCCATTTGCGCTGCACATCGGTGTCCTGCTGCCCCTGGAAATACCTGCGGAAATTCCCGGCGGCAGCAAGAACGCTGATATTTCGCGCAAATGACGCATCTGCCATGCCTCTTCACGAGGTCCAAGCCTACATTTCCTCCACCGGTGCAACACCCAGTATGCGCAAGCCGTTGCGCAAGACCTGGCGCACCGCCCGCAACAGGCCCAGCCGCGCCTGCGTGCGCTCCGGATCGTCCGGCAGGATGAAGCGCAATTGTGGATTTTCCTTGCCCTTGTTCCACAGCGCGTGAAAATCGCCCGCCAGATCCATCAGATAGAAGGCCACGCGGTGCGGCTCGTGCGCCCGTGCTGCTGCCGCCAGCATGCGCGGATATTCACCCACCCGCCGCATCAGCGTGTGCTCCGCCGCATCTTCCAGCAATTCCCATCTTATCGAGTCGTCATCTGCCTGCAAGAGGTTTTCGGGCAGTTCCTGCGCGGCATTGCGAAACACCGAGGCAATGCGCGCATGGGCATATTGCACGTAGAACACCGGGTTGTCGCGCGACTGCTCCTTCACCTTCTCGAAGTCGAAGTCCAGCGGCGCGTCGTTGCTGCGCGTGAGCATCATGAAGCGCACCACGTCAGCACCTACCTCGTCCACTACCTCGCGCATGGTGATGAACTCGCCCGCGCGCTTCGACATCTTCACCGGCTCGCCGCCGCGATACAGCTTCACCAGTTGGCACAATCGCGCAATCAGCCGCGCCTTGCCCCCCGACAGCGCCGCGTTGGCTGCCTGCAGACGCTTCACGTAGCCGCCGTGATCCGCTCCCAGCACATACACCAGTTGCATATGGCCGCGCCGCAGCTTTTCGCGGATATAGGCCACGTCCGCCGCGAAATAGGTATAGCTCCCGTCGGACTTCTTCAGTGGTCTGTCGATATCGTCGCCGAAATCGGTGGAGCGGAACAGCAACTGATCGCGCGGCTCCCAGTCTTCAGGTGGCTTGCCTTTCGGTGGCGGCAACTGGCCGGTATAGATCAGCCCTTGCTGCTCCATCTCGCGGATGGTTTCCTCGATGGCGCCGCTCTCGTGCAGCGTGCGCTCTGAGAAAAACACCTCGTGCGTGATGCCCAGCGCCGCCAGGTCATCGCGAATCATCACCATCATCATGTCGATGGCAAAATCGCGCACGATGGGCAGCCACTGCTCCTCTTCCATTTTCAGCAGGGCATAGTGGTGTTCCATCACCAGCGCCTGGCCCAGCGGCTTCAGGTATTCACCCGGATACAGTCCCTCCGGGATCTTTTCGATCTTCAGCCCCAGCGCCTCGCAGTAGCGCAGGTATACCGAGCGCGCCAGCGCCTGCACCTGTGCGCCGGCATCATTGATGTAATATTCGCGGGTAACGTCGAAGCCCGTCTCTTCCAGCAGGTTGGCCAGCGCATCACCGAACACCGCGCCACGCGTGTGGCCCACGTGCAGCGGGCCGGTGGGGTTGGCCGAGACATACTCCACGTTCACCTTTTCGCCGCCGCCCATGTCGCTGCAGCCATAGGCATCGCCCAGCGCCAGCACCGCGCTCAGCAGGCGGTTCCAGAAGGGCTGCGCCAGGCGCATGTTGATGAACCCGGGGCCGGCCACCGCCACGTCCGTGAGGTCGGCATCGGCGCGCAGCTTCTCCGCGATCTTCTCCGCCAGTTCGCACGGCGGCATCTTTGCCTGCTTCGCCAGCACCATGGCTGCGTTGGTGCTCACCTCGCCATGTGCTTCATCGCGTGGCGGCTCCACTTTTACGTTGGCCGTGTCCACCGCCGCCGGCAGCACGCCCTCTTCGGCAAGCGCCCCGAGCGCCGCATTCACCTTGTGCGCCACGTCATCGAACAGGTTCATGGGAATCCTTCTGCCTTCGCCTTGCAACGCTCCCGCCCGCACGGGAAGCTGTCCATTCCTTGCGCGTGTTCCTGCGCCTATCGAAATCTCGGGTCAAGATCAAACAACCGCTTGTGCTGCTGCTGGGCGTAGTTGTCGGTCATGCCGGCGATGAAATCGCAGATCTGCCGCGCCACCTCCCGTTCGGCGCGGCTTTCGAGCCCGTCGGGGTCGTCGCGCGCCGCTTCCACCCGCGCCTGCCACTCTTCCGGCAGGCGGCGTGGGTCATCCATGTAGGCATTGAACAGATCGGTGAGGATCTTCTGTGCCCGGCGCATGGCATCCAGCACCCGCGGGTGGCGATAGACCCGCGCCATCAGGAAGGTCTGCATCACCCGCACGTTCTCCGCCATCTGCGGCGAGAAACTCACCAAGGGCTGGCCCAGCGCGCGCACCTCCTGTGCGCTGGCGGGCTTCAGCCTGCTTGCGTTGCGCCGCGTGCGTTCGATCACGTCCATCACCATGGCCGAGATCATCCGTCGCACCGTCTCGTGGATCAGCCGTCCGCGCTCCAGGTCATGGCCCAGCTTCAGCGCCTCCGCCAGCGCCGGGCCGGACAGCGGAATGTCGCCCAGGTCGATAATCTCTATCAGCCCGGCGCGCAGGCCATCGTCCACGTCATGCGCATTGTAGGCGATATCATCGGCAATGGCCGCCACCTGCGCCTCGGCGGAAGGCCAGGTGGCCAGCTCCAGGTCATGGCCGCGCACGTAGCGGCGAATGGCCAGCGGCAGGCCGCTGTCGCGGTATTTGCCCGTCGGCCTGCCTGCCTCGTCCAGCAGCGGGCCGTTGTGTTTCACCAGCCCCTCCAGCGTTTCCCACGTCAGATTCAGGCCATCGAAGGCGGCATAGCGCCGCTCCAGCGTGGTAACGATGCGCAGGGTCTGTGCATTGTGCTCGAAGCCGCCATGGGGCTTCATGCAGGCATTCAGCGCTTCCTCGCCGGCATGGCCGAAGGGCGTGTGGCCCAGATCGTGGGCCAGCGCCAGCGCTTCCGTCAGGTCTTCGTCCAGCCCCAGCGCGCGGGCGATGCCGCGGGCAATCTGCGCCACTTCCAGCGAATGGGTCAGCCGCGTGCGGAAATGATCGCCATCATGCGAGATGAACACCTGCGTCTTGTGTTTCAGGCGGCGAAAGGCCGTGGAATGAATGATGCGATCGCGGTCGCGCTGAAATGGCGAGCGCAACCCGTCGTCAGGCTCCTTGAGAAGCCGTCCGCGCGAGGCCGCCGGATCGCTGGCAAAGGGAGCGCGTTGCGTGGCTGCGGTGTTCATGGCGAGCATTCCCGGTACGAGACATCATGATGCCCCTCCCGCCTGCCGGAAGGGCAGGGGGCTTGACCGGCACACGCATCGCGCCGACATTCGGGGCAGGTCAATTCACATGTAACGGGAATCGTTTCCATGAGCGCCAATATAAGCCTGACCGAATCCGCCGCGAACCGCATTCTCGAGATTCTTGCCGAAGAACCTGGCAAGGGAGCCTTGCGCGTGGCCGTGGTGGGCGGGGGCTGCTCCGGCTTTCAATATCAGTTCGATATTGTCGAGGGACCTGAAGATGGCGACGAGGTCATCGAGGCCCACGGCGCGAAGGTGGTCATCGATCCGGAAAGCCTGCCTTTCCTGCTGGGCAGCGCCATCGACTTCGAGGACACCCTCGCCGCGCGCCGCTTCGTGGTGAACAATCCCAATGCCACCAGTTCTTGCGGCTGTGGAGTGAGCTTCTCCATCTGAGCGCACCATGCGGTTGCTACCCGAATGATGGTGAAGCTGCTTGGCCAGGGCAGAAAAGCAAGACCGCAACCCCCATGAAAAAAGGAGGCCCGAAGGCCTCCCTTTGTCAATGACGGTCCGCAACCTGCTGCTCAGCGATAGCGACGTTTTGCAGCCGCCACCAGGCGCGCATACTTGCGCGCCATGCGGTTCGGGCGTTTGGCATAGAGCCCGGCATTGTGCTTCCACACACCACCGCGGCGAATGGCCATGGCCAGGTGCTTCATGCCCCAGTAGGCGCCGGTAGAGCAGTTCAGCAAAGCGCGCCGCGAGCCGCGGTAGCCAATGCCCCGTGCCGTCGCCAACTTGATCTGCAGCAGTCCCAGCTCGCCGACAGCACCCACCGCCGAACAGCGAAAACCGCTTTCCACCCGGCACACGGCCAGTGCCGTGGCTACCGGCACACCGAACTTGCGTGCAGCGTTGCGGCAGGCGTTGTAACCGGCGCGGCGGGAAGCGCGCACTGTGACACGTTTGCCACGGCGCACCTTGGCCTTGCGCAAGTTTCCGCGCGTGTTCTTGCGCAGGCTCTTCTTCTTGCCGGCAGTTGTTTTCGATTTCATGTCTACTGGGGCCGCGTGCAGCTTGCCGCTGAGCATGGAGCCACGCGCCACGAAATTGTATTTCACGCGCGGCTGGGTGGTGCTGGCCTGAGCCTGCATGGCCGGCAGCAGCATTGCCGCGCCCAGCGCCACGGCAGTTCCCAGTCGAACCAGAATACGCATGTATAAACCTCCTTGTCAGATGCGGCGGCATGATTGCCATGATCGAGTGGCAGGGCCGCCGTTCGTGTTGATGCACCGGTCTGTGCCCGGACGGGAAAGCGCCATTCAGGCGCATTGTCCCCTTGGGGCGCCGGAAGCCAGCGCAACCACGCGATAAACATGGCAAGAGTGCGGCAACCAGTGGATTCATGAAAATATTCGAATATTCTCATGTTATGTGTGGCAGAAACACCACAGGCTGTGCCGGTGTGGCATGGGGCGCTGGCCGGTATTCCCTGCAAAGGAGAGGGCGCCAGCCTTTTGGCTGGCGCCCCATCTTGAACCACGCGTGAATGAAGTTTGGTCGTCAGGTGGCGCTGACGCTGCTCTCGCGCCAGCCCAGCAGGCGGATCAGCGCGGCACGCAACATGCCGTAGGGCGCCAGCAACACGGTCGCCATCAACACCTTCACCAGCAGGTCGCCCAGCGCCCAGCTTGTCCAGCGTGGTGCTTCCACTGGCAGGAAGCCCAGCAGTGGCGCGGAAGCGATGGCGAATTCGTCGTTCGGCCCGATGAATGCGAACGTGGCCGCAAACGCCAGCGAGAAGAACAGCAGCGTATCCACCAGCGAGCCGAGAACGGAAGAGGCCAGCGGCGGCTTCCACCAGCCTTTCGCCTGGCGCAGCCGGTCGAACACGTGAACATCCAGCAATTGCGCCACCAGGAAGGCCGAGCCGGAAGCCACGGCGATGCGGAAATTGGCGAAATATATCGACAGCGCCACGGCCACGGCGAACCCGGCATAGACCACCTTGCGTGCTGCCGCCGGACCGAAGAAGCGGTTCACCAGGTCGGTAACCAGAAAGCTCACCGGATAGGTGAAGGCCGCCCAGGTATAGAGATCGGCCAGCTTCACCGGACCAAGCTGCCCGGGCAGGGGATACTGCACCAGGATGTTGGAGACGGTAACGATGAAGGCCATTGCCGCGATGCCTGCCAGCACCGCGGCCCAGGGCGTCCTTGTGGTGGTTGCGCTCGTCATCGGTTCATTTTCACCCGGAAATGTGGTCAGGTCGGCTCAGCCGACGATTTCCGCGCCGTCGAAGCACAGGGCAATCTCCTTCGCCGCGTTCTCCGGGCTGTCGGAGCCGTGCACGGAATTGGCCTCGATATTCTCGGCAAATTCGGCGCGGATGGTGCCGGCGGCGGCTTCCTGAGGGTTCGTCGCGCCCATCACCTCGCGATACTTCGCGATGGCGTTTTCACCTTCCAGCACCATCAGCACGATCGGCCCGGAGGTCATGAATTCCACCAGGTCGTTGTAGAACGGGCGCTCCTTGTGAACTTCGTAGAACTTCTCCGCCTGATAGCGTGTCCAGCGGGTGCGCTTCATCGCCACGATGGAAAGCCCGGCTTCCTGGATCTTGGCGATGATCTTTCCTTCCAGGTTGCGCCGCGTGGCGTCGGGCTTGATGATGGAGAGCGTGCGCTCGGTCATTGGTCTCTGTTCCCTTGTCTGATAGGGTCTGGTCTCAATAAATGAGTGCTTCTCATGGGCATTTTGGCAAGATAGCAGCGGTTTTTCGTTCGCAGGCAATAGTGGAGCTATTGGCAAGAACGAAAAACCGTCTGATATGAAGCCAAAATGCACATGGGCAGTGCTCAAGCTTTGAGTCCAGACCCTGGTGGCGTCATCATGAAAAAACGGGCTGGCGAACGGAGCACCAGCCACGGCATCGCCCGCGCTTATAGACAAGCGTTTGCGCCGCGGCAAGGGAAGCGCCGGATATGTCGAACAAGTCGAGCAGAAAGCGGCGCTGGCAGCCCACCCTGTTCCTGCGCACGGATTGCTGCGGTGATCAATTCTCCAGCAGCACCGCCAGCAGAGGATCCTTGCCCGATGAGCGGCACGTTTCGCCATGCCACGGCACAACCTTGCCGGCCCGCGCATGACGCCGCGCGCCATGGGCATCCGTGAATGCCACCTCGCCCGCCAGTATGAACAGCACACGGGCGTGGGGCTCTTCCCTGCCATTGTCGCGGGGCAGGGTGGCGCTGGCTCCCGGCTCGCAGATCAGCAGCGACAGCGCCGCCCGTGGGCAGTTCAGCGGCCCCGCTGCACCCAGTACCCGCGCCCGGGCAGCCTCGCCATCCGTTGCCGGCAGTGGTTGCCAGTCCAGATGCTGCAGAGACGCCGCCAGCGCCATGGCTGGCTCCTCCGCCACCTCCAGCGCTTCCACCGCCGCTACCGGCAACCATTTGCAGGCAGCTGCCATCCGTCGCTTGCTCCTGATCGGCTGGTCATCGAAATTGCACGCCGCGATGCCATGCAATGCATCCATCACCGCCGCGTCATCGTGCGCCTGCACGAACAGCGTGCGCGCAACCGCTCCGATGAGCCATGTCAGGTCATGATGTGCATCGTGGCGGTGTGCGGGCAGGGTCATCCGGCTTTTCCCGTTTGGCAGTTGAGCATCTGGTGTTGAGCACCTGATCTCGATGAAGTAGCGCTTTTCGTGGACATCCTGGCCAAATGGCAGCGGTTTTGCGTTCACGGGCAATGGTGGCGCCATCGACAAGAATGAAAAACCACCTGATATGTGGCCGGAATGCACATCGGAAGTAGCAGGCAGGCGGCCATGGCTGAAGCAAATGGCGTGTTATTGGTTACCGCCGGGAAAAAACCCTCCGCAGTCTTGAAATTGTCTGTTGTCATGTTTCCGGCACGGCGCTAAAAGCGCTGGCAATCGCTGCCGCATGGCTTGGAGGGGATGTGGCGGCAGTCTCCGGCTTGGTTACATCCTTCCTTTTTCCTTCATCCGACCGCGCCTGCCACGGAGAGGGGTCATGGAATACTTCCTGCAGCAGCTCATCAACGGCCTGACGCTGGGCTCCATCTACGGGCTGATCGCCATTGGCTACACCATGGTCTATGGCATCATCGGCATGATCAACTTCGCCCACGGCGACATCTTCATGATCGGCGCCTTCATCTCGCTGATCGTCTTTCTCATCCTCATCGGCTTGGGCGTTACGTGGATCCCGCTGGTGCTGCTCATTGTCCTGCTGGTGGCCATGCTCATCACCTCCGCCTATGGCTGGACGGTGGAGCGCCTCGCCTACCGCCCCTTGCGCGGCAGTTTCCGCCTGGCGCCGCTGATCACCGCCATTGGCATGTCCATCTTCCTGCAGAATTACGTGCAGATCGCCCAGGGCGCGCGCGTGAAGTCGCTGCCGCCCGTGATCACCGGCGGCTACACGCTGATGGAGGTGGACGGCTTCACCGTGCAGCTCTCCAACATCCAGATCATCATCATGCTGGTAACCGTGGTGCTGATGGGCATCTTCGCCTGGATCATCGCGAAAACCCCGCTGGGCCGCAGCATGCGCGCCACCGAGCAGGACAGCACCATGGCCGCGCTGCTGGGCATCAATGTCGACCGCACCATCTCGCTGACCTTCGTCATCGGCGCGGCGCTGGCCTCCGTGGCGGGGCTGATGTTCGTACTCTATTACGGCGTCATCGATTTCTACATAGGCTTCATCGCCGGCATCAAGGCCTTCACTGCCGCCGTGCTGGGCGGTATCGGCTCGCTGCCCGGGGCCATGCTCGGCGGGCTGATCATCGGCCTGATCGAGACCTTCTGGTCGGCCTACTTCACCATCGAATACAAGGACGTGGCGGCGTTCTCCATTCTCGCCATCGTGCTCATCTTCCTGCCGTCTGGCCTGCTGGGCAAGCCGAGCGTGGAAAAGGTCTGACAAGCCAACGGGAGGCTCGCAGCCATGAGCGATACCACGGCCACAGCCACCACAACAGCCACTGCCGCGCAAGGGCGCCGTACCCCACGGCGCAGCCTTGTGGCGCAGGCGTTGCAGGAATCCTTCTTCGCCGGGCTGCTGGCTGCCGTGCTGGCCTCGTTCATCCTCGGCGTGAAGACGGTGGATGCGCCGGGCGGATTGCAACTGCAATACCGCTGGCACTGGGTGCTATACGCCTTTGCCATCGTCTCCGTGGGGCGCTTCCTGCTGATTCTGTTCTGGTGGAGGCGCGATGCGAAGCTGCCTGCCGTGCTGGGCGCGGCCTCTGCCGGGGCAGGGCGGGCCATCGCGCCGCTGGGCAAGTGGGTCGGGCTGGCGCTGGTGGCGTTTGCCTTCATCTTTCCGTTCATGCCCTTCACCGGGCGTTACGAGCTGGACATCGCCATTCTCGTGCTCACCTATGTGCTGCTCGGCTGGGGATTGAATGTGGTGGTGGGCTATGCCGGCCTGCTCGATCTGGGCTATGTGGCCTTCTATGCCGTCGGCGCCTATTCCTATGCGTTGCTGGCCAAGACCTTCGGCCTCGGTTTCTGGACGGTACTGCCGCTGGCCGGCATCCTGGCCGCCATCTGGGGCATGATCCTGGGCTTTCCGGTGTTGCGCCTGCGCGGCGACTATCTGGCCATTGTAACCTTGGCCTTCGGCGAGATCATCCGCGTGGTGCTGCTCAACTGGCAGAGCGTAACCGGCGGGCCGGATGGCATCACCGGCATTCCCCGGCCCACCTTCTTCGGCCTGGAGTTCAAGCGCTTCGGCGAAAATACCTTCCATGAATTCTTCGGGCTGGAATATTCGCCCATGCACCGGTTGTACTTCCTGTATTTCATCATCCTGGTGCTGGCCATGATCACCTTCTTTGTTACCAACCGGCTGCGCCGCCTTCCCGTTGGCCGCGCCTGGGAGGCCATGCGCGAGGACGAGATCGCCTGCCGCTCGCTGGGCATCAACCCCACCAACACCAAGCTCACCGCCTTTGCCATTGGTGCATTTTTCGGTGGGCTGGGAGGCTCCTTCTTCGCCACCCGGCAGGGTTTCATCAGTCCGGAGAGTTTCACCTTCATCGAGTCTGCCATCATCCTGGCCATTGTGGTGCTCGGCGGGCTGGGCAGTCAGATCGGCGTCGCCATCGCCGCCATCGTCATGATCGGTGGTTTCGAGGTGTTCCGCGGGCTGGAGGAATACCGCATGTTGCTGTTCGGCCTGCTGATGGTGGTGATCATGGTATGGAAGCCACGTGGACTGGTTTCCACCCGCATGCCGACGATCTTTCTCGGCAAGGAGAAGAAGGCCATATCCAGCGATTACGTCGGGGAGGGCAGCGGATGAGCAGGCCAATCCTCAGCGTGGAGCACATGACCATGCGCTTCGGCGGCCTGCTGGCCATCGACGATCTGTCGTTCGTCGCCGAGCGTGGGCGCATCACTGCCATCATCGGCCCCAATGGCGCCGGCAAGACCACCGTGTTCAACTGCATCACGGGGTTCTACAAGCCCACCACCGGACGCATCACGCTGACGCACGAAAACGGCGAAACCTTCCTGCTGGAGCGCCTGGACGACTTTCGCATCACCCATCACGCAAAGGTGGCGCGCACCTTTCAGAACATTCGCCTGTTCGGCGGCATGACGGTGCTGGAAAATCTCATGGTGGCCCAGCACAACATGCTTATGCGCGCTTCGGGCTTTTCGCTGGCGGCGGTGTTCTGGCCACGCGGCTACCGCCGCAAGGAGAACGAGGCCGTGGATCTGGCCAGATACTGGCTGGACAAGACCGGCCTGCTCGACCGCGCCGACGAGCCTGCCGCCAGCCTGCCCTATGGTGCGCAGCGGCGGCTGGAGATTGCCCGCGCCATGTGCACCCGGCCCGTGCTGTTGTGCCTGGACGAGCCTGCCGCCGGCCTGAACCCGCGCGAATCGGCGGAGCTGAACGAGCTGCTGATGTCCATCCGCGACGATGACGGGATATCCATTCTGCTCATCGAGCACGACATGGGCGTGGTGATGAAAATATCCGACCACATCGTCGTGCTGGATTACGGCAGGAAGATTGCCGAGGGCACACCGCAAGAAGTGCGCAACGATCCGGCGGTGATTGCCGCCTACCTGGGCGTGGCCGACGAGGAGGTGGAGCAGGTGGAACAGGAAGTGGGGGGCGCGTCATGAGCAGCGAGGCGAAACCCATCCTGCAGGTGGAACACGTCAATTCCTTCTACGGCCACATTCAGGCGTTGCATGATGTCTCGCTGCAGGTGAATTACGGCGAGATCGTTACCATGATCGGCGCCAACGGCGCGGGCAAGTCCACGCTGATGATGACCATCTTCGGCCACCCGCGCGCGCGCGACGGGCGCATCATCTTCGACGGCTGGGACATCACCGACGAACCGACACATCACATTGCCCGGCGCGGCATTTCGCTGGTGCCGGAAGGGCGGCGCATCTTTCCGCGCATGACGGTGCTGGAAAACCTGCAACTGGGCGCGGAACTGGCCGTGGACAGCCACTTCGACGATGACCTGGCCTTTGTCTATTCGCTGTTTCCGGTGCTGGAAAAACGCCAGGATCAGCGCGCCGGCACATTGTCCGGCGGCGAGCAGCAGATGCTGGCCATAGGCCGCGCGCTGATGGGCAAGCCGCGCTTCCTGATGCTGGACGAGCCGAGCCTGGGCCTGGCGCCACTGGTGGTCAAGCAGGTGTTCGACGTGCTGCGCCAGCTCAACGAGGAGCACAACATGACTATCTTCCTGGTGGAGCAGAACGCCTGGCACGCCCTGAAGCTGGCGCACCGCGGCCATGTGCTGGTCAATGGGCGCATCACCATGAGCGGCAGCGGCGAGGAACTGCTGGCCAGCGACGAGGTGCGCGCCGCCTATCTGGAAGGCGGGGCGTGATTCTCCATCATTGCCCCTGGTTTTCAGCCGCCGCCGGCACGGCAAGACTCAGCGAAGCCCAGTGGCTGATCCACACCGCTCCGCTGTCTTCCGGTAGGGGCAGCATGTGCACGGCGTTGATCATGTAATGCCAGCCCGGGCGCACGGAAACGCGCGCCACGCCCTGTGCATCAGTGCGCAGATGCCGTGGATGCGCCTCATTGCGCCTGTCATGCGGCGCATTGCTGGCGAACACCTGCACATCCGAGCCAGGCAGCGGTTTGCCCTGCCACAGCAATTGCACGCGTAGTTCACCTTGGCTGCGCGCCACGGCCAGCGGATCGTCCAGCGCCACCAGCTCCAGCTTCAGGCCCAGCGCCTTGTCCGTCAGCCGCGCCTGCGCAAGCTCCCCACGCCACAGCAGCGCCTTGGCATGGCGCACGTAATGCTCGCGAAAGCCCGCCGCGGGCAGACCGCGCGCTCGATGCTGCCGCAGGATATGGTCAAGCTTCTTTTCCTCCAGAAATGCCACAAACTTCGCCTGCGTCTCCCATGTCAGTGTTTCCGGTTTCGTTTCCAGAAACAGGATCTGCGCACCAGGCCGGCGAACCGGAGTGTTGAACATCGGCATGTCGCCGATGACGGGCTTGAGCATGCGCACGCCTTGCGCATCGGCCACGCCCAGCCGCGCCACCTTGTCCGGCAGCCAGGGCAGGGACTCGCCACGGAAGAACTGCCCCACCCGCGCATCGGCACGCAAGGGCACATCCGCCGTGGCAATGGGTTGTGCGGGCTCCAGCCAGTATTCATGTGCCCGCCCATGCCCGGACAGCCCCGCCAGCGCCAACATGACAATCAGGAAGGAAAGCATGGCCGCGCGCATCCATCCCATTGTGCGGAACAGCCAAATGTGCATAAGAGGCGGCATCGATCACCTGCAATCTGGAATTGGAACAATCCGAAAGAAGCATCGCCGAGCCACAGGAAAAGCCGTCATGCACAGGTTTGTCAAAACATTTCCGGCAATGCCATGGCACATGCTGTCCGCATTCCTGTTTGTCCTGCCGGCATTGCTTGTCTTGCTGGCGCTGCCCGGTACGTCCGCCCGCGCCCATGAGGTGCGTCCGGCCATCGCCGATATCGCCATCACCGCTGATGGCGCATTGCACGCCGATATCCGCCTGAACCTGGAAGCCCTGCTCGCCGGCATTGGTCCGCAGCACAAGAACACGCAGGATTCGCCCAATGCCGCGCAATACGACGCCCTGCGCAAGCTGCCACCCGCGGAACTGCGCCAGCGCTTCGAGCAGCGCCGCGCAGAGATCATCAAGGCCATCGAGCTGAAGGTGGACGGCAAGCCCGTGCACCTGGTATTCAAGGGGCTGGAGATCCCGCCGGTGGGCAACCTGGCCGTGGCGCGCACCTCGGTGCTGAAACTGGCCGCGCGCCTGCCATTGCCGGCGCAGGCCTTCACCTGGCGCTGGCCGCGTGATTATGGCGACATCGTGTTGCGCGTAGCGCTGGAAAAGGGCAGGCAGGGGAATGCACAGGCCATTGACGGAGGTGTTGACGGCGGCACGCCCGCCTACATTTATGCCGGGCTGGTGCGCGGTGGCGAGGAAAGCCCGCCCATCTCGCTGAAAGAGGTGCAGCCACCGTCGCAATGGGACGTGTTCAGCCGCTATATCGTCATCGGTTTCGAGCACATCCTGCCCAAGGGCACCGATCATATCCTGTTCGTGGTGGGGCTGTTCCTGCTCTCGGCCAGTATCCCCAGCCTGCTGTGGCAGATCAGCAGCTTCACTCTGGCCCATACCATCACGCTGGGCCTGGCCATGGCCGGTTATATCTCCGCTCCCTCCAGCATTGTCGAGCCGCTGATTGCCGCATCGATTGTCTATGTGGCGGTGGAGAACATCATCACCGGCAAGCTGCATGTATGGCGGCCTGTCATCGTGTTTCTGTTCGGCCTGCTGCACGGGCTGGGCTTCGCCAGCGTGCTGGCCGAGCTGGGCCTGCCGGAGGGACGCTTCACCGCCGGGCTGGTGGGCTTCAACATCGGGGTGGAAATCGGCCAGTTGACGGTCATTGCCCTGTGTTTCCTGGCAGTGGGTTTCTGGTTCCGCAACAAGCCGTGGTATCGCAGCCGCATCACCATTCCCGCCTCGCTGGTGGTGGCGGCCATTGGCACGTGGTGGTTCCTCGAGCGCACTGTGCTGGCCTGATTTCCTGCTGACAAACGCTGTGCTTCGTGGCATGAGTTGATCAGTATGGCAGATGCCGACAGGAGGCCGTCATGGATGCATCCCTGTTCACGTCCATCACCGGTGCGAAGCCGCTGGTCTTCATCATTCTCACTGGCGTGTTTGGTGGTGGTGCGGCATGGCTCTCGGGCCGGGCGCTGGCGCTGAAGTGGCGCCCCGTGTGGCAGCTGGTGGTCTATACCGCTCTGCTGGCCGCGGCGGTGCGTTTCCTGCATTATGCCCTGTTCGAGGAGGTGCTGCTGTCGTTGCAGTATTACCTGGTGGCCTATGCGGTGCTGCTGGGGCTGGGCCTGCTGGGCTACCGCGCAACCCGCGTGAAGCAGATGACCACGCAATATTACTGGCTGTATGAGCGCGCCGGCCCACTGGCCTGGCGCGAGAAGCGCACATCCACTTCCTGAAATGCCCCTTGAGGGCAATCTGGCGCCTGTGTCAGCCTAGCCGACATGAACATCGAGACGCCTGCAATAGCCCCTTCCGTCGAACAGTTGCGCATCGGCACCTCTGGCTGGGCCGGCAATGGCTGGCGCAAGCTGTTCTACCCGCCCGACCTGCCGGAGGAGGACTGGCTGCAGCACTACGCGCGGCACTTCTCCACCGTGGAGCTGACCGCCACCTGCTACCGCCTGCCGGAAGAGGAGATGTTCCTGCGCTGGCGCGAGGCGGTGCCGGACGGATTTGTCTTTTCGGTGAAGGCACCGCACCGTATCTGCCGCCGCAAGCGCCTGCGCAATTGTTTTCAGGACATGATGCACTTCTTCCTGCGCATCGAGCTGCTGGATGACCGCCTGGGCCCGGTGGTGTGGCAATTGCCCCCAACCTTCAAGCGCGACGAGGAGGCGCTGGCCGACTTCCTGCCGCGCCTGCCGCGCGACATGGTGCACGTGCTGGAGTTCCGCCATGCCAGTTGGCATTCCGCCAGGGTGCGCGACATGCTGGCCGAGCATGATGTGGCAATGGCCTTTCACGACCATGACGGGCGGCGCACGCCGTGGTGGATTACCGGGCCGGTGGTATTCTTCCGGCTCAACGGCATGCAGGCGCAGCAGCGCTGCTATGGCTTCGCCGGGCTGGAGCCGTTTGTCGATGACATGGAGCGTGCGCTGGAAGAAGAGGGCAGGGAGGTATACGTCAGTTTCGGCGACGATGCCGAGGGCTGCGCCGTGCGTGATGCCTCCATATTGCAGCACCTGCTGGGCCAGCCGCCGGCCATGCCGGTGATGGTGGAAAAGGCGCAGGAAGAGCATACTCCCGTGGCCATCGCTATCGCCGGCATGGACTGATCCCGCGCTGGCGCGGTGCAAGAGGGCAAGCACAGTTTTTTCATGCTGTAGCTGCGTCTACGGAGGTCAAACACACAACGTGTGAGGTCAAACACACAACGTGTGTATGAGGACGAGCGTAGTCTTCTCCATGCGGTATCTACGTTTGCGGAAGTCAAACACACAACGTGTGTGTGAGGACGAGCGTAGTCCTCTCCATGCCGTAGCTACGTCTGCGGAAGTCAAACACACAACGTGTGTGTGAGGACGAGCGTAATCCTCTCCATGCTGTAGCTACGTCTGCAGAAGTCAAACACACAATGTGTGAGGACGAGCGTAGTCCTCTCCATGCGGTAGCTACGTTTGCGGAAGTCAAGCACACAACGTGTGTGGTGGGCGATGCTGGACTCGAACCAGCGACCCCTGCGATGTGAACACAGTGCTCTACCAGCTGAGCTAATCGCCCTGTCCAGGAGAGGTTCTCGCATCTGATGCTGGTGGCGCGCCATCTGGCGCAGCGCGAAAACCGGCACCTATTTAATCGCCTTGCCGGGGTGATGCAAGGGGGGATTTTGTCTTCTGGGTTTTCTGTACTGCATGAACGCGCGGTTAAGTATTTTGTGGCAGGCTGGCAGCAGAAAATGCCGCGTGCTTGCCTTGCGTGTGCCTGGCGCGGCTGGCTGCGTCAATTACGGGGTAGGGGTAACATGGCTGTATGTGCGGATGATCCGGTGCTGCGCAAGGAACGCGCGCAAGATGTGCAAGGTGCGCGCACCAGCCCGCGTGGGAGGTTTGATGCAAATGTGAAGAAGGCGTCGCGCGGAGGATATGTTGCGCCGGAGGTGGCGCAGCGTGTGCTGAAGATACTGGACTTTACCGCATTCTCGCTGGCCGGGCTGACGGGAGTGATGATCCTGATGCGCCGGGCCGATCCCTATGCGGCGGTGGTGGCGGGGCTGCTGGCGCTGCTGGGTGCCCTGTTGACGGCATGGTTGTTGCGCGAGACGAAACACTACGGCGTGGCGGCATTGCTGCACCCGGCCAGGCGCATCCTGACAGGGCTGGGTGTGCTGTTGATCGGCGGGTTGGCCGTAGGTGTTCCGGGGCGTTGGCTGGTGGAGCTGCCGCTGGCCGACTGGCTGCGCGTCTGGGCCGTGATGGCAGGGGGCTGGTTCGTGGCCAGCCGCGCACTGGCCTGGGGCTGGGCGCGGCCACTGGCAAAGGCTGGCGCCTTCCGCCGGCATGTGGTCATCGTCGGCGGCGGCAGGGCAGCACAGCGCGCCATCGATACGCTGGAAGGATCGCCTGGTCTGGACGTGGAAATCCTCGGCCTGTTCGACGACCGTGAAGACAACCGTTCACCGGAACATGTGCGGCGTTACGCCAAGCTGGGTCGCATTGCCGATCTGGCCGGATATGCCCGCGAAAACCGCGTGGATCTCATCGTGGTGGCGATCCCGCTGTCGGCGGAGAAGCGCCTGCTGCAGATTCTCTCGCAGTTGTGGGAATTACCGGTGGACATTCGCATCTCGGCGCTGGAAAGCGAACTGAAGCTGTCGCCACGGGCCTATGACTATCTGGGCAACCTGCCGCTGCTGGCGGTGTTCGACAGGCCGCTGTCGCCGTGGGGTGCTTTCGTGAAGGGTGTGTTCGACCGCACCGTCGCGGCGGCGCTGCTGGTGCTGTTTGCGCCGGTGATGGCGGCGGTGGCGCTGGCGGTGAGGCTGGAAAGCCGCGGGCCGGTGCTGTTTCGCCAGAAGCGTTATGGCTTCAACAACGAGCTGATCGAGGTCTACAAGTTCCGCTCGATGTATGTGGACAGGTGCGATGCCACGGCCAGCAAGCTGGTAACAAAGGACGACCCGCGGGTAACGAAGGTGGGGCGCTTCATCCGCAAGACCTCGCTGGACGAGCTGCCACAGCTCATCAACGTCCTGAAGGGCGAGCTGTCTCTGGTTGGCCCACGCCCGCACGCCACCCAGGCGAAGGCGGCGGACAAGCTCTACGAGCAGGTGGTTGACGGCTATTTCGCTCGCCACAAGGTCAAGCCCGGCATCACCGGCTGGGCGCAGATCAATGGCTGGCGCGGCGAGACCGACACCGAAGAGAAGATCCGCATGCGGGTGAAGTATGATCTGGAATACATCAGCAACTGGTCGCTCTGGTTCGACATCTACATCCTGCTGAAGACGCCGATCTCGCTGCTGTCGTCCGCCAACAAGGAAAACGCCTATTGAGCGGCAGGAAACGGCGCGATGCGGACACGGTGTGGTTCGTGCAACGGATTTTGCCATTCCGTGGCACGGCGCTTGCCCCATGCGTGGCATGGCGCATAGAATCACACAAAGGCCGCAACGAGAGAATTATCTCGCAATCGCGAAAGGCGGGCGCATGACACAAGCTGCACGCAACGAGCATGATCTGGCCAGCGTCGATCCGGTATGGCGGCGCATCCGCAAGGAGGCGCGGGAGATCATCGCCGCCGATTCGGCTCTGGGCGGCTTCATGCATGCCGCGGTGCTGGATCACGAGCGCTTCGAGGAGGCCATGGGCCACCGCCTGGCGATGATCCTGGCCAATCACGACATCAATGCGGAGCTGATCATCCAGGCCTATCGTCGCGCCCTGCTGTCCGATGCCGACATTGGCGAGGCCGCGCGCGCCGATATCCGCGCGGTCTACGAGCGCGACCCGGCCTGCGAGCGCTATATCGAGCCGTTTCTCTATTTCAAGGGTTTTCTGGCGTTGCAGGCGCACCGCCTGGCCCATGCCTTGTGGAATGCCGGGCGCAGGGACTTCGCGTTGTTTCTGCAGAGTCGCTCCTCGCAGGTGTTCACCGTGGATATTCACCCCGCCGCGCGGCTGGGCAAGGGCATCATGATCGATCACGCCCATGCCATCGTCATCGGCGAAACAGCGGTGGTGGAGGACAATGTCTCCATCTTGCAGGATGTAACCCTGGGCGGCACCGGCAAGGAGCATGGCGACAGACATCCGAAAATCCGCGCCGGTGTGCTGCTGGGCGCGGGCTGCAAGGTGCTGGGCAACATCGAGGTCGGCTGCTGCTCGCGCGTGGCCGCGGGCTCGGTGGTGCTGAAGGATGTGCCGCCACGGGTAACCGTGGCCGGGGTGCCGGCCCGCGTGGTGGGGCAGGCCCCGTGTCCGGAGCCGGCATTGCAGATGGATCACAAGCTGGACATGGACAACGACAGGGATGCCGATGGGGCCAATGGGGCTGCTGCTGGCAAGGGCAAATGAGGCTTGCCGTATACGCGTGCAGGCGCTACCAACGCATCCGGCTTTGGTCTTCAATCAACACCCGCGCCAATGAAAGGAACAAGCCCCGTGAGCCCTGAAGAGATCGCCAAGCTCAACCAGTATCTGCGCAACAAGTTCAAGCTGCCGGAAATCGAGGTGCGCGCGCGCCCGCGCAAGGACGATTCCGCCGAGGTCTATATCGGCGATGAGTTCATCGGCATCATCTTCAAGGACGATGAGGATCCCGGCGACATCTGTTACAATTTCCAGATGGCCATCCTCGACTACGACCTGCAGGAAGGCGCCTGACACGCCGCGCATCGGGAACATGCAAGCCGGGGCAGGCGGGGCGTCAGCGCACGAAGCGCACCCCCACCTCGCGCTCCGACATCCACACCAGCTGGCAACGGAAGCGCCGCACGGGCCGCTGCATGCGCAGTTCGAAGAATTCCGGCAACAGCGGCGGTACCGAGAAGCGCAGCTTGCAGCCATGTTCGGACATGTCCTTGATGCTGCAATTCATGGTCTTGCCGTCGAATACCACCAGCGCCCGGTAGAGCACGCGTTGGCGGCGGCTGGCGCGGCGCTCTTGCGGCGGCAGGCCGGTTGCATTTGCCTCAGGCTGTGCCAGGGTTCCGTTGGGCTTCGGAAAATGGCTGTTCATGCGGTCATTCCCTTCCCTGAATACGCCTTCACGGCGGCATGTTGGTCATCCCGCGCCCCCTTTTCGTGCAGTATCTTGCGCACATCGAGCTTAACATCCTGTAAAGAGCGCATGGCCCGAACATCGTCCATGCAAGGAATATCTATCTGAAAAGGTAGGGTAAAACCACACACTGCGCGGGCGCTGAGATGCAGCACAAATGGCGCGGATGCCGTACAAATTTGTAGGCCCTGAGCCCAAGACCGCACCGCTTGGAAAAAGATATCCAGGTGGATGTCTTGCGAACCTTGCCCTGAAGAAGGTGTCAGACAAGCCCCAGCGCCCGCAGGCTGGCGTGGCCATCGCGGCCAATGATGATGTGATCATGCACCACGATGCCCAGCGGCTCCGCGGCGGTGATGATCTTTTTTGTCATCTCCACATCCGCCCGCGATGGCGTGGGATCGCCCGATGGGTGATTGTGCAGCAGGATGATCGACGCCGCGGACAGCTCCAGTGCCCGGCGCACCACCTCGCGCGGATAGACCGGCGTGTGGTCGATGGTGCCGCGTCCCTGCACCTCGTCGGCAATCAGCCGGTTCTTCGCATCCAGGAACAACACGCGGAACTCCTCGCGCTCCGCATAGGCCATGGCCGCGCGGCAATAGGCCAGCAGGTCGCTCCAGCCATGAAACACCGGCTTCTCGCGCGCCTGCTGCTCCAGCAGTTTCAGCGCCGCCGCCTGTACGATCTTCAGCTCCGTCGCCACGGCCTCGCCCACGCCGGGAACCTCCCGCAGCCGTGGCAGGGGTGCGGAAATCACCTCCGCCAGCGAGCCGAAATGCGCCAGCAGCGCCTTGGCCAGCGGTTTCACGTCGCGCCGTGGAATAGCGCGAAACAGCAGCAGTTCCAGCAGCTCGTAATCGGCCAGGGCTTCCGCCCCGGCCCGCAGGAAACGCTGGCGTAGCCGTTGGCGATGCCCGGCATGATGCGGCCTGGCCTGGGCATTGTCGCTGCCGCTGTCAGTGTCATTGCCACTTCGCACGCGCCCGGCCTTGCCCCGCCGTGGCTTGTTGACGGGCGTACTGGCCGCTTCCGGCGCAATCAGCCCCGGCAGCCTGCTATCGCGTTGTTCCTCGAAATCACTCCCCATGCCTCGCATGATGGCCAAAGCGTCGGCCAAATGCCAGTGTCTGGCCCATTGCATTGCCGCAAGTTGGGGAAAACTGCTCTCCTGCGGCAGCTCAATACCTCGTCTGTTCACTCTCCCGCATGCCACGGCGGGCAGTGCAGCCCGGCAGGCGACAGGGTGAAGATCGCCGCCCCCTCCGCCGTGATGCCGATGGTGTGCTCGAACTGGGCGGAAAGCGAACGGTCGCGGGTAACCGCCGTCCACCCGTCCTGCAGGATCTTCACCTGCGGCCTGCCCAGGTTGAGCATCGGCTCGATGGTGAAGAACATCCCTTCTTTCAGCTCCACTCCCTGGCCCGGCTGGCCATAGTGCAGGATGTTCGGCGCGTCATGGAACAGCTTGCCCAGCCCGTGGCCGCAGAAGTCGCGCACCACCGCGCAGCGGTTGGCCTCCGCGAAACTCTGGATGGCATGGCCGATATCACCGGTGGTATTGCCCGGCTTCGCCACCTCGATGCCGCGCATCATGGCTTCATAAGTGATGTCGATCAGCCGCTTCGCTTTCGCCGAGATTTCGCCCACGGGATACATCCGCGAGGTATCGCCATGCCAGCCATCGACGATGAGGGTAACGTCGATGTTGACGATATCACCTTCCTTCAGGATCTTCTTCTCGTCCGGGATGCCGTGGCACACCACATGGTTCACCGAGGTGCAGATGCTCTTCGGAAAGCCGCGGTAGTTCAGCGGCGCGGGCACGGCATTGTGGTCCATGGCGAACTCGAACACCAGCCTGTCCAGCGCCCCGGTGCTCACACCAGGTTGCACGTGCTCCACCAGCATGTCCAGCGCCTGTGCCGCCAGCCGCCCGGCCTTGCGCATGCCCTCGAAGGCCTGCGGCCCCCACAGCTTGATCTGGTTGGTGGCGGCCATTGGCGCCAGCTCGCCGCGTATGTAACGTTCCTGCTGATTCATGTGGGTTTTACCTGGTCTTTCAGATGGTTGTCGGCACAGCCGGAATCAGCTCGTCAACTTTCCGGCACGATCATCGGTATTTCCCGCGCGGCCACCACCTCCCGCGGGCTGACCTCGCAGCCCAGTGCATAAGTCTCCACACCCGCCGCACGCGCCTTCAGCCACTCTTCCACATAGGCCGGGTCGATGTCCTGCGCCAGAGTGCAGGCTTGCGCATCGCTGCGCTGGCAAATGTAGATCATTGCCGCGCGTCCCAGCCCCTGCTGCACCACGCGCGCCAGCTCGCGCAGGTGCTTCGCGCCGCGCTGTGTAACCGCGTCGGGAAATTCCGCCAGACCGGCCCTGCGCGACAGGGTTACGTTCTTCACCTCCACGTATACCGGCAATTCGCCGGCCTTTTCCAGCACCAGGTCGGCGCGGCTGTTCTCCTCGCCGAACTTCACCTCTCGGCGGATGGCATCGAATCCGCGCAAGGCCTCCATCACCCCGGCCCTGATGGCTTCTTCCGCCAGCCGATTGGGCAGCGAGGTATTGATGCCCACCATCGCCGCGCCGGCAGGGCCGTTCACCTCTACCAGCTCCCAGCGGTGCCTGTATTTGCGCTTCGGATCTTCGGAAACCGACACCCACACCCGGTTGCCCGGTTCAAGCAGGCTCATCATCGAGCCGGTGTTGGGCGTAGAGGCGGTAATTACCTCGCCGCTGTCCTCCAGTTCGATATCGGCCAGAAAGCGCTTGTAGCGGCGTATCAGCCGCCCCGCAATCATCGGCTGTGGCAGTTGCATTGTTCCCGTTCGCTGCTGATGTGAGCCGTCATGTGGCGCCCAGCATCACCCGCGCCGCTCCGTCTGGCAAGAGTGGCGTGAGGATTTTCGAACGGTTTGTCCTCCGCTGCATGGAAAGGAAAAATTTACACAGTCTTTTCGGCGCTTTTTAAGAGGCACGCCTTATCCTTGGCATCGACATCGGGAAAAGCGCCAAGAAAAACACAACAACACGCGCTCCCGGAGGCAATGGCGTCAAGCAGACCTCCCGCACGGGGGACAGGACAGGGAATGCAAGGGCAATGAACACGCATGTGAACACGCAGGCGCATGCCGCCGAAGAGGCCGCCGCGCCCATGAAGCACAGGTATCTGGAGGCGGTCGCGCTGATCGACCGCGCACACCGCCGCCTGCTGGAGGTGGTCAAGGCCGAGTTCGAGCGCCATGGCCGCAAGGACATCAATCCCGTGCAGGCGCTGCTGATCTACAACATTGGCGACGAGGAGCTTTCCGCCGGCGAGCTGAAGGCGCGCGGCTATTACCAGGGCTCCAACGTCTCCTACAACCTGAAGAAGCTGGTGCAGGGCGGTTACGTGTCGCACCAGCGCTCCGAAACCGACCGCCGCGCGGTGCGCGTGAAGCTCACCGAGAAGGGCCAGCAGGTGAGGCGGATGGTGGACGAGCTTTACGAGCGCCAGTTGCAGCCCATCCGTCAGGTCATGGGCATGGATGAAGAGGAGTTCGAACGCCTGAACAAGGCATTGAAGCGTCTGGAGCGCTTCTGGACCGATCAGGTGCTCTATCGCCTGTAAGCCGGTTGACGGCCCGAAGCACGAGGAGGCGTCAAACCTCGGACAGCGACACACAAGCCGTTTGGGCCGGAAAACGCCCCGCAAGCCAGCCGCTTGCGGGGCGTTCGTGAATCGGTGTGTGAATCATGTTGCGTGGCGCTTGTGCCCGGAAGCTGAATCATTTTCTCAGCAGGCCAGCCCTCTCGGCAGGTCTGCACACGCTGGCCTTTGCTCGCTCGTGGGAATCGGCCCTGCGTTTTCAGAGTCGAACGTGAACCTCCGCCGGCAGGGTTTTCAACCCCTGCCGGGTATCTGTAACCGACAACGTCGACCACAAGCCTTTCTTCACGATCAACTCAAAACTCCACGCCTTTCTGCGCCTTCACGCCGGAGCGGAACGGGTGCTTCACCAGCGTCATTTCCGTAACCAGATCAGCCTGCTCGATCAGTTCTTCAGGTGCGTTGCGCCCGGTGATCACCACGTGCTGCATGGCCGGGCGCGCCAGCAGAGCGGGCATCACCTGCTCGTCCAGGCTCAGATAGCCGTATTTCAGCACCACGTTCAGCTCGTCCAGCACCACCAGGTCGATGTCCGAGCCGGGCATCAGCGCCGCTTCCGCCTCCGCCCAGGTGCGCGCCGCCAGCTCCTTGTCCTTCTCCAGGTTCTGCGTCTCCCAGGTGAAGCCCTCGCCACAGGCGAAGAAGTGCACCTGATCGCCGAATACCTGCAGGGCCTTCTTCTCGCCGATGTCGCGGCTGCCCTTGATGAACTGGATGACAGCCACCTTCATGCCATGGCCAAGCGCGCGCAGCACCATGCCGAAGCTGGCGGTTGACTTGCCCTTGCCCTTGCCCGTGTTGACGATGAGCAGGCCCTTCTCGATGTCCTTCGTGGCCATGATCTTGTCGCGCGCGCGGGCCTTCTTGGCCATCTTCTCCGCATGCCGCGCCGGATCCCGCTGTTTCTCGCTCATGTTGCCATTCTCCTGAATCAGGCCCCGTATCCGCGGCCAACCCCATGCCCATCATGCCGGGGGTTAGGCAGGGGCGCGGGGCGGTGAGTGGTGGTCAGCGAAAAGGGCCTATGTTTCTCGCTCATTCGTTTCTTTCCCTGATCCCCTCCAGCAACGCCATCGCGTCGTTGCCGCGTGGCCGCCAGAAGCCGCGCGCCATGGCCTCCTCGAAGCGCGCGGCGATGTCGGCGAGCGCCTCCGCGTTGTGCTCCGCCAGCCATTCGCGCACATCATCGTTGCGCAGCCAGGCATCGAACAGCGCCTCGAAGTGATGACTCTTCACCGCCGCGGTGGTGGCCGCGAAGGCGAATGTATAGTCCATCGTTGCCGCCAGTTCGAACGCGCCCTTGTAGCCATGCCGCATCATGGCGGAGATCCACTTCGGATTGCTGGCCCGCGCGCGGATGACGCGGGCGATTTCCTCTTCCAGCGAGCGTGTAACCGGCGCGTCCGGGCGCGAATGATCGTTGTGCCACACCGGCACGCGCCGCCCCTGCACGTGCGCCGCGGCCACCGCGAAGCCGCCCTCGAACTGGTAGTAGTCGTCCGAATCCAGAATGTCGTGCTCGCGGTTGTCCTGGTTGTGGGCGATGGCGTCCAGCCCGGCCAGTTGCTGGCGCAGCGCCTCTTTCGCTTGCGTGCCCTGTTCGCGCGCGCCGTAGGCATGCCCGCCCCATTCGATCCACGTCTCGGCCAGATCGGCCTGCGTCTCCCACAGGTTTTCGTCGAACAGCGCCTGCAACCCCGCGCCATAGGCGCCGGGCCGCGCACCGAAAATGCGAAAACCCGCCATGCGCTCCGCCTGCTGTTCGTCAAGTCCCTGGGCGATCAGCTCGGCGCGGCGCCGGCCCATGCGCGCGGCGATGGGATTGTCCGCCTCCGGCTCGTCAAGCGCGCCGATGGCGCGGATGGCGGCATCTAACAACTCGATCTGCTGCGGGAAGGCATCGCGGAAGAAGCCGGAAATGCGCAAGGTTACATCCACCCGCGGACGCCCCAGCGCCGCCAGCGGCATGATCTCGAAGCCGGTAACCCGCCCGGAGGCATGATCCCACACCGGTTTCGCGCCGATCAGCGCCAGTGCCTGGGCGATGTCATCGCCGCCGGTGCGCATGTTCGACGTGCCCCAGCACGAAAGGCCGATGGCGCGCGGATATTCGCCATGTTCCATGAAGTGCCGCTGGATCATGTTCCGCGCCGAGCGCTGCCCCAGCGCCCAGGCTGCGGGTGTCGGCAGGCTGCGCGCATCCAGGCTGAAGAAGTTGCGCCCCGTCGGCAG
>JAJRRZ010000053.1 GCA_024279045.1 Alphaproteobacteria bacterium | reverse complement strand
GGAAAAATGAAACAAAATCCCCGCTTTCCAGGCTTGAAAAGCAGCCGCCTCCAGGACTGAAGGCCACACAAGCCGCCAATCAAGCTCCCCCTGCCAGCCAGCACGGCCAAATCATGGTGTTTCCGGAAGTGTCCAGTTGCCGATCCTGCATATCGTGGGAGTGCATTGCGTTTCTATCGCCTGGCAGCCAGGCAGAGTGGTGTTGAACGCACGGCTAGAGTTTTTTCTCAATGGGCGCATGACATGCAGGATGAAGCTGCACAGCGCGCGTTGTTGGAATATGTCCTTGAAGGTAATCAGGGAGAAAGTCTGGGCAGGGAGCTTGAAAAGAGCAGACCGTTCTGGATGCCGCCATCAGACGAGAAAATGCGCCGTTCCGAGCTGATTGCGGATCTGAACGATGAAGAGAAAGGACGTCTTCTCTCGCGCCTCTATCGCGTTGTTACAGAACGTATCGGTAGGGGAATTTATGAAGAATCATACTACCATGAATACCATGATGATGAAGCGGAGCATGAACAACCAGACCCCGAACAAGAGCTACGCTCTATTCTGGAGTGGTGGAAAGAAAACTGCGAGGAAAAAAGACAGGAATATCATTCGCGTATCTGGCCACGTGCACTGAATGTGGAATCCCTTGGCGCGTGTGAAAATGAGGAAGAGCGCATTCACTGGTTCACTTTCTTCGCATTGGGTATTTTCCGCACCCTTCCCTGGGGGCAGGAAGCAGCGCACAAGAGCTTTGTGGAAGCGTCGATGGGTGCCGGGTGGTGGAAGGAAATGGCATTGGCCAGACTGCCTGAAGACTTTGCCCCCTGGAAACGGCAACTGGAAGCCTTTGCCGATACACAGGCATGGTATGTGACTTTTCTTCAATGGCGACGCGCGCTGGCGGACCTGTATGCACTGGCGCGATGGCTTCCTGACTATGCCGAGGCATTTCTGCTGCTGCCCAGGGTCATCCGGGAACATAGGCAAATCAGGTTGAGCGATATCTGGCGCATCAGCATGCAGCCCATCTGGCAGAAACGCGGCCTGGAAGGAGCACCGCTCGCCCAGAGCCTGGGGATTGGCGCAAACTGGATGATCCGCGAGGCCATTCGTCAGGGATTGTGGGAGAATGACGAAGCAGAGGTCATGATCCCTTACGCCTGGTCGTCCACTGCGCGGGTACGCAGATTTTTCGAAAATGAGCTTGGTCATCGTCTCGGAAGCAGGGCGGGCATGGATCTGTCACCGGAAATGTTCGAATTTCTGCAGAGTATACTTGGGAATGACGCCACTTTTATGGGAGATCTTGATTTGCCATTGCAGCTTTACACGCAGCAAGGCCATGTATGGAGAGAAGAGGGTAATGAGCTGCTGGATGATGCTGATGATGATGCGGAGCATGAGGACGAATGGGGAATCTGAAGCAGGACCAGCCGGTTCACCATGAACGGCATGGCGAGGGGAGAGTCGTCAGCGACTTGGGCGAAACCGTTGTCGTGCGATTTGGCGACAGGCTTGAACAGGTCGAACGCAACGAACTGAAGATCATCCGCTCTCTGGCTGATGTCATTGCCGACGGCAGGCCAGATCCTTCGCTTGCCGTCCTGGCCCGCGCGCAAGCGCTGCTGATCCGCTCGATCAATGACCAATGGGGGGTTTTTGCACGATCACGCCTGAAACTGCTGCCACACCAGCTTTGGGTCTGCCGTCAGGTTACGCGTGAATGGCCAGCCCGCTGGCTGGTTGCAGATGATGTGGGGTTGGGCAAAACCATCGAGGCAGGCCTGATTCTCACATCGCTCATGGCTTCAGGGCGGATAAGGCGGCTGTTGATTCTGGCGCCTGCACGCCTGGTGCCGCAATGGCGTGCACGGCTGAAAAGCATGTTCGACATTCGGCTGCAGGAATACACACGCGAACAGGATCGTGGCCCCATATCATTCTGGGATACCGCTTCGCAGGTCGTGGCCTCCTTTCATACGCTGCGCATGCCCAAGGCGCGCGACAAGCTGCTTGAAGCCGAACCATGGGATATGGTCATGGTGGATGAGGCGCATCATTTCCAAGCGCACAAGCGGCACGCAACACAGACCTATACTCTTCTGCAGGAATTGCAGGACAAGGGCCGGATAAAATCTCTGGTATTGTTTACCGGCACCCCCCACCGCGGAAAGGATCACGGCTTCCTGGCCCTGATGCATCTGCTGCGCCCGGATCTCTTCCATCCCCACCGGGACATGCACGAGCAGTTGCCTTCACTGCGACATGCCATGATCCGCAACAACAAGGCACAGGTTACAGATCTTGAAGGCAAGCGGCTGTTCAAACCCGTGAAAACCGAAACGATCGATTACGTATATTCTCCGGAAGAGGAGAAATTCTACCATACCATGAGCAATTTCATCCTGGAGGGGCGCACCTATGCTCTCAGCTTCACCGGGCGGGAGCAATCAGCCCGAATGCTGTTGCTCATAGCATTGCAGAAACTGGCCGCAAGCTCCATTGTGGCCATTCGCCATGCGCTAGAACGTCGCCGCAACATGTTGCTTTCCGCCATGAAAAAGACGGCTGATGAATTGAACGAGGAAGCCGAAACGCTTGATGATGAGGCTGAGGCGGAAGAGGCACGGCCGGAAAAGGTGGCGTTGAGCCTGTTGCAGAACGAGGTGGAATGGCTTGACGAATTGATTGACCTCTCCCGCGATGTGCATACGGAAACCAAGATCTGCACGCTGCTTGATCTGATCGAAAGGCGATTTCCCGACAATGAACCCGTTCTTCTGTTTACGGAATACAAGTCTACGCAAGCCATGGTTGTTGCTGCGCTGGAAGAGCGGTTCGGTCAGGGGTGTGCAGGCTTCATCAACGGAGAGGAACGTCTGCGCATCGTCCACCCGGATGGTCGCGAAGAATTGCGCAACCTGGCGCGCGACAGGGCGGCAGCGGATTTCAACGCCGGCAAGACACGGTTTCTGGTTTCAACAGAAGCTGGCGGTGAGGGAATCGACCTGCAGGAAAGATGCGCGACACTTGTGCATGTGGATTTGCCCTGGAACCCCATGCGACTGCATCAGCGCGTGGGGCGGCTCAATCGCTATGGCCAGAAACGCCCGGTGAGCGTCTTTCTGCTGCGCAATCCCGACACGGTGGAAGCACGCATCTGGGAACTGCTGGAGCAGAAGCTGGCCCGTATCCAGTCAGCCCTGCAGGTCTCCATGGATGAAGCAGAAGACATCAGCCAACTGGTTATCGGCATGCAGGGCAGACATTTCCTTGACGAGATTTTCAACGAAGCCACTGAGGTTGTGCGCACAAGGGGTGAACGGCTGCAAGACTGGTTTGATGCAAGGTCCGGAAAGCTGGGCGGGCAGGATGTCATGCAGACCGTCCGTGCCATGCTTGGGAATGCATCACGGTATGACTTTGGCAACGTGGGTGCGCAAATACCGAAAATCGACCTGCCTGCACTGGAGCCGTTCTTCCGCAATGCCATGCGTCTTTGCAAGAGGCGTGTATCACGAACGGAAGAAGGTCTTTCGGTCATCACGCCTGATGAGTGGAAAAACAGCCTGGAGCTGCGTCCACGTTACGACGGACTGGTCTTTGATCGCGAACTGGGCGAGCAGGAACGCATGATCCGCTTGCTCGGCATTGGGCATCCGTTGCTGGATCGGGCGATTGATGAGGCTGTCACTCGGCAGGTCCTGCTTGGCAGGGCGGCCAAGCTGGAAAAGCCCTTGCTGATTGTGGCTCTGGAAGATGAACTCACCGGAACAGGTACAAATGTCCACCGCATAGTCGTGGCGCTTGAAGCCGATCTCCACAATCCACGTCAGCTGGCCGACTGGGAAGCCTTGTTGCACCTGAACTCTGTTCAGTCTGAAGATTCCGCCCTTGAATCTCTGAGTGATGAGGAACGCCAGGTCATCAATGAGCTGATACAACGCCTGCCAGACTTGGTGCGAGTGGAGAATCTGCCATTCCGGCGACCAAGAATGATGCCTATCCTGGCCCTCCTGCCAGCCCCGCTGAAAAAAGCAGTTGCTACTGCAGCATGACCTTTGCATGTGAAGAAAATCCTGTTTCTGCAAAGATCATGTTTTCTGCTGCAGGTCTTCAAGGAACTCCGACCCGGGCAGCACACCGGTAACAAGCAGGCGTTCGCGTGCGCGGGTGGTGGCGACGTAAAGTAGCTGGCGTTCGGTTTCGTATATTTCATCCAGTTCCGCCTCGTCGCCGGCAGTTTCCAGGCGCTCGAGAGCAGGCAGGATATCTTCATCGCATGCCATTACCGCCACGGCCCTGAATTCCAGCCCCTTGGCCAGATGCATGGTGCCGATGCGGATGCGCCCCTGGCGTTCCTCGATACGGTCGGAAAGTTCCAGCCATTCCTCCCCAGCCAGTTCCACGGCCTGCCGCGCGCGCGCAAGCTGTTTTGCCTGGCGCACAAAAATCCCCAGTTCTTCCGGCTCCATTCCCTCAGCCCTCGTCTGGCGCAGCCATTCGGCCACGGCTTCCGCCTCTTCCCGGGGTGCATCAAACAACCGAATGTCAGGTTCGGGACCATTGAAAACCGAGACTGTTCCCCGGCGCTCTTCCTCGTTTCCGTCCACGTCCCGCAAGCTATCGGGCAGCAGCCGGTCAGCCGTGCGGCGGATTTGATGAGAGGTGCGGTAGTTCACTTTCAGCACGAAGGAGCGCCCGCGCACATCCACTCCCAATGCCTTCCATGAAAACGGCAACTGGAAAATGCGCTGCCCCATATCTCCGGCGAAGAAAAGGGCATTTGTTCCGGCTGGGGCAATGGCCGCCATCATGCGCATTTCCGGCACGCCAAGGTCTTGCGCTTCGTCAACGATGACATGATCAAAGGGCTTGTTGTCGGCATGCGCATGATGGCGCGCAACTTCGGCAAACACTTCCGGCCAGGTCATGAAGCCATCGCCGCGCAACAATTCCCTGGCTCTTTCGAATATCTGCCAGAGACGCTCACGCTGCCTTGCACCCAGCCGGCGATAGCGCCCCAGACGCGGCACGGCGGCATATTGCTGCAGATCCGTTATCTGCCAGGCATCGACTACCGCATGCCATTCGGATTCGATGAAACGCAGCGCAAAGCCTTCCACATCCGCATCTTCGCGGGCGGTGGCCAGAACGCGGGAAATGCGCTGCCTGTCGGCAATGCGCGGGTCATGGCCCGCGGCCAGGGCAAACAGTTGCCGGGCTACATCCCCGAAAGGCGCAATGTTCACCTGCTCCGCCATACTGCCCAACAGCACATGCAGCTTGTGCTTCAGGGCATTGGCCAGCGGGTGGGAGAAGGTTGTCAGCAATATCCGCGCCCGCGGGTTGCTGCGCAGCAGGTGGGCGGTGCGGTGCAGCGCCACGACGGTCTTGCCCGTGCCGGCAGAGCCGGAGACACGCGCCGGGCCGTTGTAGTCGCGTTCCACCAGGGCGCGCTGCGATGGATGCAGAAACACCGCCCAGCGCTCCAGGGGATATTCCAGCGCCGCCTTCAGCTCCTCGATATTGTCCATGACGCGAAAACGCCGCAGGGCATCCGGGTGCTCGAAGGGCGTCACACCCGGTGGCGTGGGGGCCGGTTTCGGCAGCATGCCGGTGGCGGCATATTCCAGCAGCGCCTCGGCGGCCTCCTGCGGCAGATGATCGGCCAGCTCCAGAAATCCGTCCTCGCTGGCCTGCAGCACGTCCTGCAGCCAGTCGGCAGGAACGCCAAGAGCAAGCAGATCATCTTCCGTCAGTTCGGCAAACAGACGCGCGCCGCGCCCTTGTGGTTGCGCTTCATCACTGGCGGGCACAGGCGCGGGGATGGAAATTTCCTCCACCAGCTCACGCACCTCGACAATTTGCGCCGCGCCCGTGCGCGGATGAGTCTCGATGCGCCGCCGCTGCGCCCAGCGATAGGCCTCGTCATGATGATCGACGTGGCAGATGAGCAGGCTGTCGGCGGTCTTGTGGACAATCAGGCGGATGTCGCGATTGACGCGCAGCGACCAGAAATCGGGATCACGCGGACACCTCCGGAAACTGGGCATTTCAGTCGGAATATGATTCACTCCGGTGAGAAAGAAGCCTGAATCGCTGGAGGGATGTCAGAATGAAGGGACAGAAGGGGTTCTGGGATTTTGAGCAGCGTCTGGAGGAGCTTTC
>JAJRRZ010000052.1 GCA_024279045.1 Alphaproteobacteria bacterium | reverse complement strand
GTTTGAGGAAAAATGAAACAAAATCCCCGCTTTCCAGGCTTGAAAAGCAGCCGCCTCCAGGACTGAAGGCCACACAAGCCGCCAATCAAGCTCCCCCTGCCAGCCAGCACGGCCAAATCATGGTGTTTCCGGAAGTGTCCACTTGACCTCATCCGCCGCTTTGAGGGGTTGCGGTTGCGGGCCTATCGCGACAGCGCTGGCGTGTGGACAATTGGCTATGGCCATACATCCATGGCCGGGCCGCCGAAGGTGAAGTCTGGCATGCGCATCACAAGGCGTGAGGCGGAAGAGATCCTGCGCCGCGATGTGGAGAAGTTCGCCCGTGGCGTGGCGCGCGAGATCGGCCCGCAGGCGATGCAACACCTGAACGAGAACCAGTTCGGCGCGCTGGTCAGCTTCGCTTACAACGTGGGGCTTGAAAACTTCCGTCGCTCCTCTGTGCTGCGCGCGGTGAAGGCAGGTCGCCTTGATGACGTTCCGCGTCTGCTCATGCGCTGGACGAAGGCGCGCAAGAACGGGAGGTTGGTGCAGTTGCGCGGCTTGGTGCGCCGCCGCCGCGCCGAGGGCAGGCTGTTCATGCGGCCCGTGGCCGTGAATGACAATGTGTTGGTGCGTCTGCCAAAGCCGCCGATTGTAGCGCGCGAGCACAAGGAGCTGGCGGCGGCGTGGGCCTTGTTCGTGGCGTCAGCATCAACGCTGGCGGCGGCATTGTGGGGGCAGATACTGGAGATGGCGCAATGGGTGTTCTGAGGCGCGCTATGGAGGCGCTACGTGGATGGAGAACACTGCTGACGTCCTTGATGGTGGCCAGCATCGGTGTGCTGGAGGCTGCGAACTGGGCGCAGCTGGTGCCGGATGGGCCTGCGAAAGGCTGGGTTCTGCTGGGTATCGCACTGGCGATGGCCTGGTTGCGCGTTATCACGCGTGGGCCTGTTGGTGGCGAGCCACTGCCACGCGGGGAGGCAATCCATGAATGAGCAGCAGGATCCAGCGGCTGTGCGCTGGCATCTGGACAAACGTGTGCCGGTGGCGCTGATCATCGCCATCATGGCGCAGACGGTCAGTGTTGTATGGTGGGCGGCGTCGCTGTCTGCACGGGTGGGCGTGCTGGAGCGTGATTGGGCCAGCTTCGAGGTCATTGCCACCAGGCTGAGGGCGCAGGAGGACAGACAGGCGCGTGCCGATGAGCGCCTGCAGGCGCTTTACGCACGACTGGAGCGCATCGATCGCAAGCTGGACATGCTGCTGGAGCGGAAATGATGATCCGCTGGCTTGTAAACATGCTGGCCGCGCCAATTGTGCGCCTTGGAGAAGGCTACATAGAAGCGCAGACAGACAAGGACAAGCTGCGCGCCGGCGTGGAGCGGGCGGCGATTGCGGCGGATGAGGCTGTGCGGCGGGTGAAGCTGGGGCACATGCTTGGCCGCCTGCCGCTGTTCGCCGCGGAGCTGAGCGCGGCATTGTATTTCGCAGCCATCATGATCGACAGCACGTTTCCGATGGACTGGCTGACACCGCTGGAGCTGCCGAAATGGTTCCAGCCCTATTTCTGGGCGGCGATGGCCAGCATTTTCGGGCTGTCCATTCTTGACCGCCGCCTGTGGCGCTGAGCAACGGATTGTGAACAGAAGTCGGATGTCCGACTTTTTTAAAGTCGGATGTTCTTGTGTAGTTCCTTTAGTTATTGCGCATAACCAATTGAAATCATTGGTGAGCCCGGGAGGACTCGAACCTCCGACCAACTGATTAAAAGTCAGTTGCTCTACCAACTGAGCTACGGGCCCGCTTGCATGGATGTGGCGGGAAAATAGGGGTGGGGGACGGTCTGGTCAATAGGGCAGATGATGCATGGCCGCCATGCTTGTGCGAGTGCTGCTGTCAGTCGCCGCGTCATGCAGGGGGTGTGGCGGGAAAAAACTTGCATGAAGGGTGATATTGGCTTATGAGCCTGCGCGTGCATCCGCTCCGGTCGGGGGCTGATGGCAGGGTGGCTGTGCGTCTCGTGCGCGCAGGCATCAGGCAGGTGCTCGTTGCGGGTGGCTGCCGCACTGCCGGAGAGTCTTCGCTCTGCCGTGGGGCAGGGGCTGGACAGGCCCGCTGCTTCCAAGTCCGCGTTTCGGCCTTTCCCGGGCCGGCGGGAGGCTTCGCGCCGGAGGGATGGCAAGCTGTCGGCGCCGCAGCCGGATGACGGTGCGGTGCATTGCGAACAACCTTGAGCTGTGAGGAAAGGCCGTTTCGATGCGACATTACGAACATGTCTTCCTGATGCGCCAGGATCTCGGTCCGGCGCAGGCAGACGCCGTCATCGACGAGATGAAGCAGATCGTCGAGAACAATGGCGGCAAGGTCGCCAAGGTGGAAAAGTGGGGGCTGCGTCCGCTGGCCTACAAGATCGGCAAGAACCGCAAGGCGCATTACGTCTGCTTCAAGATGGAGGCGCCGGCGGAGGTGGTGGACGAGCTGGAGCGCGTGGAGCGCATCTCCGATGACGTGATCCGCTTCCTCACCGTGAAGGTGGACGAGCTGGATCTGGACGATTCACCCATCATGCGCGAGCGTGAGCGTGGCCCGCGGCGGCGCTGAGCCATCACGGGCGGGCGCGGGCTGGCTCCAGCGGCGCGCCCACGACAGGGCCCCACACGCTTGAATGCTGACACCAAACAGACAAGCCGATCAGGATCAGGAGGCTTTCCATCATGAACGCACCGGTTCGCAGACCGTTTTTCCGCCGGCGCAAGAGTTGTCCGTTTTCCGGCAAGGATGCGCCGAAGATCGACTACAAGGACGTGCGGCTGCTGCAGCGCTTCATTTCCGAGCGCGGCAAGATCGTGCCCAGCCGCATCACCGCCGTTTCTGCCAAGAAGCAGCGCGAGCTGGCCCGCGCCATCAAGCGTGCGCGCATTCTGGCGCTGCTGCCCTTCGTGGTGAAATGATTTCGTGAACCCGCACCCTGTCCGGCTGGCGCCGGGCGCGGTGAAATGGTTGGGGCGGAAAGATGCCGTGCGCCAGCCGTGGCGCGGCAGGTTGAAACCGCCTCTAACCCGGCAATCGGGGACAGCCGCATGCCATTGGCATCCGCTGCAGATATTGCATCCGTTGCATCGCACTGGATGAGTGCATCCGGCCAGCCCGGGGAGGGCGGGCCGGAGCGCTCGCGCGCGTCCATGCCGAAAGGGCAGGGGGGAAGTGGCGGCAACGGCTACCTGCCCAACAATGGCGGGCTGCCGTGGCTGATGATTGCCATTTCCGCTGGGGCGCTCTCCGCGGTGTTCATGGCCTCGCTGGCGACGCCGTCGGTGTTTTCCCTGATCGTGTTCTTCCTGGTGCCGGCGCCGCTGTTCATGGCGGGGCTGGCGTTCGGCTGGCTGGCCGCGGCCATTGCCGCGCTGGTGGCGCTGGCGTTGCTGGGCGGCATGACGGGAGCGAAGGCGGCGCTGATGCATGTGCTGCTGGTAGGGGCGCCGGTGGCGTGGCTGTCGTATCTGGCGTTGCAGCACCGGCCCGCAACGCCAGATGGCCCGGCGGAAGGCGAGCCGGTGGATGCGGCGGGCAACGAGTGGTACCCGGAAGGGCGGCTGCTGTTGTGGATGGCCGGGCTGGCGGCGGCGGGGGTGGCGCTTATCCTGCTGAGCCTGGGGACATCGCTGGCCGACGTGCAGGCGGCGCTGCGCAAGCTGGCGGAGGAGGCGATGCAGGCCAGCGGCATTGGCGCGCAAGCCACGGAGGAGCAGAAGAAGGCCTTTCTGGACGTGTTCGTGGTCATTGCGCCGCTGTCGGTGGTGGTAATGTGGCTGGTGGCGCTTTACCTGAGCTTTCGGCTGTCCGACTGGCTGACGCGCAAGGTTGGGCTGGGGCGGCGTCCGGCGGCGGATTTCATGCAGCTTTCCTTTCCGCAGACAGCATTGCTGGGGCTGGCGGGGATGTCGTTGGCGGCGCTGCTGCCGGATGTGTTCGGGCTGCTGGGGGAAGTGTTCGCCATCGCCTTCATGGCGGCCTTTGCCATTCTGGGGCTTTCGGTGATCCATGCATGGACGGCGGGGCAATCTTGGCAGCCGCTGGCGCTGGGGGCGCTGTATGCGGCGCTGCTGATGCTGACCGGGCTGGTGGCCCCGGCGTTGCTGTTGCTGGGGTTGGCGGAGGCAGGGTTCGGCGTGCGGCGGATGATGCTGCGCGGTGGGCGGGAATGATCGACGCAACGAGTGAACAAACAATCGAAGAGACGCTACGACAATCTTATCAACGAGGAGTGAAACGATGAAGGTGATCTTGCTGGAGCGCATCGAGAAACTGGGCAACCTGGGCGATGTGGTAAACGTGAAGGATGGGTATGCGCGCAACTATCTGCTGCCGCAGGGCAAGGCGCTGCGCGCCAATGCGGCGAACATGGAGCGCTTCGAGCGCGAGCGCGAGGAGATCGAGAAGCGCAACGCCGAGGCGCGCGCGCTGGCCGAGCAGCAGGCGGAGAAGATCAAGGGAGCGATGTTGGTGATGATCCGTGCCGCCGGCGAGACGGGACATCTGTATGGTTCGGTTACCACGCGCGACATTGCCAATGCATTGAACGAGGAATTTGGTATTGAGGTCGGCCGCAGCCAAGTGCAACTGGACAAGCCCATCAAGCTGATCGGGTTGCAGGATGTGAAGGTGCGGCTGCATGGTGAGGTGGTGGAAACCATCACGCTGAACGTTGCGCGCAATGAGGAAGAAGCCGAATTGCAGGCTAAGGGCGAGATCCTCACCGGCGAACAGGAGGGAGCGCCTGACGTGGTGGAGCAGGTGCTGGCCGAGCTGGAAGCCGAGGAGAGCGGTGAGGCCGGGGAAGAGGCTGATGCCGAAACCACCGGCAGCGCGGACGACGGCGCGGAGGGCGGACAGGCTGCGGACGCCGGCGAGGCGGAGGAGGCCGAACGGAAGGACGCGTGATCAGGCCTTCATGGACATGAAGAGCCGGTCGGGGGGCTCCCGACCGGCTTTGCATTTGCTGTTTTGACTGTTGTTCAGGCGGGGCCTGTTTGGTGGCGGCTGAAGAAGCGCTGGCGGTGCTGTTCCAGAAAGGCCGGATCGGGCGCGAAACGTTCGGGCAGGCGCAGGTGCTTTTCCACGCCGCAGGACAGAGCGTGGCGGGCCTGTTCGGGTACGTCGTCGGCAATGATCATGTGCAGGTTTTCGTCGAAGGTAATGAGGTGGCGGTCGAAGGCGCGGTCGTGCAGGGTGTTCAGGCAGATGCCATTGCGCGGGTTGAGGCGGTTTTGCGCATCCTCGTGCCAGGCGACGATGTGTGATGCGTTCAGCAGGGGGGGTCTTCTATGCCGGTGAGTCCGCAGCGGCCATTCCAGGCGGCGAGGATCATGCGGCGGAAGAAGTCCTGCCCCAGCCGTTGGCGTTGCAATACCAGCCGCTCGGTGGCCTGTGGTGCTGGCGGGTGGATGTCGTCCGCCACGTCTTCTGACAGGCCGGGTATGCCATGTCGGGTGGTGGCGCGGGCGTGTTGCAGCAGCCAGGCGCGCTGCTCCTCGTAGATGGGCAGCAGGGTGTCCGGGTCGGCAAGGAACTCTGCCCACACCTCGCGATCCAGCCGGCTGACGTTGCTCATGCCCTTGCGGGGCAGGGAGTCGTCCAGCGCGGCCAGATTGCAGGCCTTCAGCGCCACTGCGCCAGCGGTGCGGCCCAGCCGCCTGGCCAACGCGGCAATTTCCGTGTTGCTGCTGTTCAGCCTGCCGAATGGCGTGCGCAGATACAGCGCCAGCACCTGGCGTATTTCATCCTTCGTCCAGTTGCGCCGCGCCGCCATGTGTCGGCACCTCCTCTGCCGCGGATCGTGCTTACGGCAGCAGCAGGGCCATCACGCCGGGTTCGATCTCGCCGGTGGGGGGCATGTTGTTGGCTTTCTGGAACTTGCGGATGGCGGCGCGCGTAGCGGGGCCGAGGTGGCCATCGACAGGGCCGGGGTCGTAACCCATGCGCGCCAGCTCGCGTTGCACCTGCATGATCAGGTCGCTGCCACCGGGCGCGTTGCTGATGCTGGCGGTACGCTTCACCTGGCTGTCGGTGCGGTGCGGTTTCTCCACGCGCACACGTACCTGTGTGGCGGCCAGAGGCAGCGTGCGTGGTGTCTGCGCGGTGTGGGTGCCGGGCTGGCGGGCGGAGATGATCACGCCGCTGCCATCGCGCACGATTTCTGGCTGCAGGACGCTCGTGTTGACAATAATGGCGCTGCTGAACAGGGCGACGAGCACCGCTCCGCCCCAGTAGGCTACCTTTTCTCGCCGGTTCATGGCTTCACACCCGCTTGTCCTGGGAGGGTGGCGCGCGCAATGGTGCGGCCAGCCCCTTGAGCCTGTTCCCTCGTCCACCTTAGGTCTGCATGGTTAAGGAATGGTGAAAAGCGGGCGTGGACAAGCAATCGCGGCGGCTTGTGGAATGGTGGCGTTTTTCGCTAGGGTCTGGCCTCAATACCTGAGCACTCCCCATGGGCATTTTGGCTTCATGTCAGACGGCTTTTCGTTCTTGCCAATAGCTCCACTATTGCCTGCGAACGAAAAACCGCTGCCATTTTGCCAAAATGCCCATGAAAAGCACTCATTTATTGAGACCAGACCCTAAGCCAAACGCGGCAAGGCAGGCGGTGCGCAAGGCGTGCCAGGCGGGCGGCAGGGCTCGGGTGGCGCGCACGATACGGAGGCGGACATGGCGCAAGCGCAGGAATGGATCCTGGTCATCGATTTCGGCTCGCAGGTAACGCAACTCATTGCCCGGCGGGTGCGCGAGGCCGGGGTGTATTGCGAGATCGTGCCGTTCCAGAGTGCTCAGGCAGCGCTAGAGAGGCCGGGCATTGCCGGCATCATCCTCTCCGGCGGGCCGGCCTCGGTTACCTGGGATGAAGCACCACGCGCGCCGCGGCGGGTGTTCGAGATGGGGCTGCCGGTGCTGGGCATCTGCTACGGGCAGCAGACCATGGTGGCACAGCTCGGTGGCGAGGTGGAAACTTCCGAGCACCAGGAATTTGGCCGCGCCTTTCTGGAGGTGGTGGCCGGTTGTGCGCTGTTCGATGGCGTGTGGCAGGCGGGCGAGAAGCATCAGGTGTGGATGAGCCATGGCGACAGGGTGATGCGCCTGCCGGAGGGGTTCGAGGTGGTGGGGCGCTCCGAGGGCGCGCCGTTTGCCGCCATTGCCGACGAGCGGCGGCACTTTTATGGCGTGCAATTCCATCCGGAAGTGGTGCACACGCCCGATGGGCACAGGCTGCTGCGCAACTTTGCACTGAATATCTGCGGCTGCGCCGGAGACTGGTCGATGCGCTCTTTCAAGGAGGAGGCTATCGAGCGCATTCGGGCGCAGGTGGGTGATGCGAAGGTGATCTGCGGGCTTTCCGGCGGGGTGGACAGCTCGGTAACCGCGGTGCTGCTGCACGAGGCCATTGGTGATCAGTTGCAGTGCGTGTTTGTCGATACGGGGCTGATGCGTCTGGGCGAGGCGGAAGAGGTCGTCTCGTTGTTTCGTGATCACTACAACATTCCGCTGATACATGTTGATGCAGCGGAAGAATTCATCGGCAAGCTGGAAGATGTGTCCGACCCGGAAGCCAAGCGCAAGATCATCGGCGCGACGTTCATCGACGTGTTCGAGCGCGAGGCGAAAAAGATCGGTGGGGCGGAATTCCTGGCGCAGGGCACGCTGTATCCGGATGTCATCGAGAGCGTCTCCTTCACCGGCGGGCCGAGCGTTACCATCAAGAGCCATCATAACGTCGGCGGCCTGCCGGAGCGGATGAACCTGAAGCTGGTGGAGCCGCTGCGCGAGCTGTTCAAGGACGAGGTGCGCGCGCTGGGGCGCGAGCTGGGCCTGCCGGAGAGTTTCGTGGGGCGGCATCCGTTTCCCGGGCCGGGGCTGGCCATTCGCCTGCCCGGTGGTGTTACGCGCGAGAAGCTGGAGATATTGCGCAAGGCTGATGCCATTTATCTCGACGAGATTCGCAAGGCCGGGTTGTATGACGCCATCTGGCAGGCGTTTGCCGTGTTGCTGCCGGTGCAGAGCGTTGGCGTGATGGGCGATGCACGCACCTACGAATACGTTTGCGCCTTGCGCGCGGTAACTTCCGTCGATGGCATGACCGCCGACTGGTTCCACTTCGACCACGATTTCCTGGCCGCCGTTTCCACGCGCATCATCAACGAGGTGCGCGGCATCAACCGCGTGGTCTATGACATCACCTCCAAGCCCCCCGGCACCATCGAGTGGGAGTAGGCTCAGGACCCATAAAGAGGCATGGAACCTGCGCCATCACGGGCGCGAATGCGGTGTTTCGGTGGGGGAGGGGCGGGCATCTTCCGCCAGAGCCATGCGCAGGGCATGGGCGATGAAGGCGCGGCGCTGGCCGGCGGGCACCTGCCGGCGCAGGGCGCGCAGGATGGAGGCGGGCAGAAACACGCTGAGCTGCTCGTAGGGTTCACCGCGTGCAGTGCCGGTGTGGATTGTCTGGTGCTGGTTCATGACTGTCTTTCCCTGCCGATTTGGCAATCATGGTGATTCCTGTTGTCTGATGGAGTCTCGCAGGCCTTTCGGGCGGCAGTTTGGCAGGGAGCTGAATGGCAGATGAACAGGCGGACATGATGAAGTCCCGCGATATGCGGCGGCATTTTCAGAAAAACGACCACCTTGCCGTGTTCGTGCGGGCGTTGGCGCTCGCCACGGCCTGACGCCAGCCACATACGCCTCGCGAATCCGGGAATATGCGGTGCAGATACATGCCGCCTCCACACGCCCTGCTGCGAGACATGGGGTGGTTGGGGGCGGAAGCAAGGCATTCGTGTTCCATCTGCAGAATGCGGGCAAAGGCCGCTTCACCTTGTCCAGCCAGGCCCGTGCCCGGATGTGATGCGGCGCGTGTGTATCGCCAGAAGGCGCGGCACTGGGGCGTGTCGGGATAGCCTCCCGGGCCGGAGCGTGCCGTGGCTGCGCCGCGCCGGACGGGTTGTGTGGACGTGGCGGCGGCCATGGCCTGTTGCTGTTGCTGGCGTTGTTGCATGACGGCGGCGCCGCCTTGCATCACCGCGCCGGCGGCCATGGCGGCGGCGCCCGTCTTGATCAGCCGTTTGCTGTCCATGGCGATGCCGTGGGCGATGCTGGTGCCGGCGCCGCTCAAGACACCTTGCGCCAGGCTGTTCAGCACCGCGCCCTGAAAGGCATTGTTTTCCTGCTGTGTCATGCAGCCGCCGAGCAGCAGTGCGAGTCCCCCCAAAGCCAGAACCTGTCTGCATGAGTGCATGTTCCCCTCCATCCCCTCAATGGTCATGCAAGCATGTGTTGTGCATTGAAGCAAAGTGCGCCTGATGATTCAATCCCTCCGCCTGTGGCGGTCAGGGCAATCGCATTTGGCTGGGATAATTGCGACGGGCATGACGCGAAACGGAGACATTGCCGCACACATGCAATGTCCACTGATGCCAATTGCGATTGCCCTGATGTGGTGGTTTGCTCATGTGGCGGGCGGTGGAATGGTGGACAACGCCGGTGATGGATTTCCGCGTCCGCGTGGGATCTGGTAGTTTCCGCCCATGAGCGAGCATGCAGGCAATGATTCGTTGGCGGGTGGCGAGGCCGTATCGCTGAAGGAGGCGCTGGAAGAGCGCTACTTGGCCTATGCGCTGTCCACCATCATGCACCGTGCGCTGCCGGATGTGCGCGACGGGCTGAAACCCGTGCACCGGCGGCTGTTGTATGCCATGCATGTGCTCAGGCTCGATCCGCGCGCCGGGTTCAAGAAGTGCGCGCGAGTGGTAGGCGATGTCATCGGCAAGTATCACCCGCATGGTGATCAGGCAGTGTATGACGCCATGGTGCGGCTGGCGCAGGATTTCGCCGTGCGCTGGCCGCTGATCGAGGGGCAGGGCAACTTCGGCAACATCGACGGCGATGGCGCGGCGGCCTACCGCTACACCGAGGCGCGGCTGACCGACATTGCCATGGCGCTGCTGGAGGGGCTGGAAGAGGACGCGGTGGACTTCCGCCCCACCTACAACGGCGAGGAAGAGGAGCCGGTGGTGCTGCCAGCGGCCTTTCCCAATCTGCTGGCCAATGGCGCGCAGGGCATTGCGGTGGGCATGGCCACTTCCGTGCCGCCGCACAACGTGGAAGAGATCTGCAACGCCGCGCTGCATCTGATCAAGCATCCCAACGCCTCCATCGAGAAGCTGGCGGAGTTCATCCCCGGGCCCGACCTGCCCACCGGTGGCGTGCTGGTGGAGCCGCGGGAGAGCATCCTGAAGGCCTACGAGACGGGGCGCGGCGGCTTTCGCCTGCGGGCGAAGTGGGAGAAGGAGGATCTGGGCCGTGGTCAGTGGCAGGTGGTGGTAACCGAGATCCCCTATCAGGTAGCCAAGGCGAAGCTGGTGGAGAAGATCGCCGAGCTGATTGCCGCGCGCAAGCTGCCGCTGCTGGACGATGTGCGCGATGAATCGGCGGAGGATGTCCGCCTGGTGCTGGTGCCGAAGAGCCGCAATGTGGATGCGCTGGTGCTGATGGAGTCGCTGTTTCGCCTGACCGAGCTGGAAGTGCGCGTGCCGCTGAACATGAACGTGCTGGATGGCGGGCGCGTGCCGCGGGTGATGAACCTGCGCGAGGTGATCCGCGCCTGGCTGGAGCACCGCATGGATGTGCTGATCCGGCGCACCTACTGGCGGCTGGAGAAGATCGCGCACCGCATGGAGGTGCTGGAAGGGTTGCTGGTCGCCTATCTCAACATCGACGAGGTGATCCGCATCATCCGTTTCGAGGACGATCCGAAGGCGGAGCTCATGGGGCGCTTCGGCCTGACGGAGGTGCAGGCGGAGGCGATCCTCAACATGCGGCTCAGGGCGTTGAACAAGCTGCAGGAGATCGAGATCCGCCGCGAGCACGAGGAGCTGGCGAAGGAGCGCGACGAGCTGCAGGAACTGCTGGCCTCGGAGGACAAGCAGTGGAGCCGCATTGCCTGGGAGGTACGCTCCATTCGCGAGCGGTGGGGGAAGAAGACCGGGCTGGGCAGGCGGCGCACGGAGGTGGCACAAGCGCCGGCGGTGGATATCGACCTGGATGCGGTGATGGTGGAGAAGGAGCCGATCACCGTGGTGTGCTCGGCGAAGGGCTGGATCCGCGCGCTGAAGGGGCACCTGGACGAGGCGGCGCAACAGCGGCTGAGCTACAAGGAGGGCGATGCGGGGCGCTTCGTGCTGCATGCGTATACCACGGACAAACTGCTGCTGGCATCCTCCTCGGGTCGGTTCTACACGCTGGATGCGGCAAAACTGCCGGGCGGGCGCGGGGCAGGTGAGCCGGTGCGGCTGTCCATCGACATGGCGGCGGAAGACGACATCGTGGCGCTGCTGGTGCATGATGCGAAGGCGCGGCTGCTGGTGGCGTCCAGTGAAGGCAATGGCTTCATCGTGAAGGAAGCGGATGTGGTGGCCACCACGCGCAAGGGCAAGCAGGTGGTGAACGTGAAGCCGCCGGCGAAGCTGGTGGTATGCCGCCGCATTGCGCCGGGAGACGACATGGTGGCGGTGGCGGGCGAAAACCGCAAGCTGCTGGTATTTCCGATTGACGAGCTGCCGGAGATGGCGCGTGGCAAGGGGGTACGCCTGCAACGCTACAAGGATGGCGGGCTGGCCGATGTCATTACCTTCAGTCGCGCGACGGGGCTGCAATGGCTGGATGGCGGCGGGCGCACGCGCACCGTTACGGAATTGGCCGAATGGCTGGGCAAGCGCGCCGGGGCCGGACGCATGGCGCCGCGGGGCTTTCCGAGATGCAACCGGTTCAATTGATGGCAAGGGAGAGCTATTGCACGTTTGTATGCCTCATGCCCTATTATCCAGCTTGGTTCATGGCAGTGCATGGAGATGCTTGTTGCCGTATAATCAGTTTCTTGTTTGGAGGGTTTGCATGATCATGACAAGAACTGCGCGGAAAAGCATCTGCCTTTCAAGGCACTCGCCATGGCTGGCCGGGTGGGTGGGAGTGATGGTATTGCTGCTGGCCGTAATGGGTAGCCGTCCTGCACATGCCATAATTGGCCCGCCATCGTTTTCCTGTTCGTTTACTGTCAGCGATATTGATTTTGGCAATATCAATGTCATCAGTGGGCTTACGCAGACGACCACAGGTGTGTTGAATGTGAAGTGCCAGAATGGAAGTGCCAATAGCTGGGTAACCGTGTGCCCGAGTTTCGGTTATGGTACTGGCGGGCCTGGTGCGTGGAATCCACGACAGATGGCAAATTCCGCCAATGCGACCCAGAAACTGAACTTCAATCTCTATCTCCCCGGCACAACGACCATATGGGGCTCGGATTACTGGGGAGCGCCGCCTCCGGCACCTGTATTGCATTTCCAGTTGAACAATGGAGGGAATGGTAATTGGACCTACACCATAGATGCGGTGGTGCCTGCCGGGCAAACGACCGTGCCGCCGGGGGTGTATTCATCGCTGTTTGAAGGTGTGGATGTACGCATCGAGTATGTGCAGGGCAACTGGAGCCAATGTCTGTTTGTCAGCGGAGTCGCAACGGATACATTTCAGGTAAGTGCAAATGTGATTGCCTTCTGCGAGGTGAATGCAACCGACCTTGATTTTGGCACCACAGGGCTGCTGAACAATAATGTCGATGCCGCCGGGCAGGTGAGCGTGCGCTGCACCAATGGCACGCCTTACGAAGTGCGGTTGAATGGCGGGTTGGCCGGGGCAACATCGCCGGATCAGCGGCGCATGTCCAATGGCAGCGAAAGCATCCGCTACGGCATCTACCGCGACAGTGCCCGTACGCTGGGGTGGGGTGATGCGTCAGCGAATGCCGTTTCCGGCGTGGGAACGGGCAATCTGCAAACCTACACCACTCATGGCCGGGTGTTCGCGCAGACGACGCCTTCGCCCGGCACCTATACGGATACGGTGGTGGTTACGGTGGTCTACTGAGCATGGCAGACACTCCTGTGCGGCTGACGAGCGCGGCGTTGCCGCGTGCGCGGGCGGAAGAACTGGCTGCCACGCTGGCGGAGATCGGCTGGCCGCTGGTGGCGGCAGTGAGCGCCTTCGAAGAGGCGGGGGGCGATGGCTGGCGGGTAGAGGTGTTCTGCGATGCGGCAGGGCAGGGCATGGGCCAGGCAGCGGCGCTGGCGCGGGTGTCGGAACTGGCTGTGCTGGCGGGGGCTGGATCGGAAGAAGTGGCATTTGTGCTCGCGCCATTGCCGGACGTGGACTGGGTGGCGCAAGTGCAGCAAGGGCTGGCGCCGGTGGTGGCGGGGCGGTTTTTCGTGCACGGCAGCCATGACCGGGCCCGGCGGCGGACGCAGGGCATCAATATCGAGATAGAGGCCAGGCAAGCCTTCGGCACAGGGCATCACGGCACCACGCGTGGGTGTCTGCTGGCACTGGAATGGCTGCTGCGGCGCGGGGCATTGCGGCCTTGCGGACGGCGCGCGCCATGGGTGCTGGATGTGGGTACGGGTTCGGGCGTGTTGGGCATTGCCGCGGCAAGGGCGCTGAAGGCGCGGGTGGCGGCCACGGATATCGATGTTGTGGCGGTGCAAACGGCGCGGGAAAATGCACGGTTCAATGGCGTGCCGGGCATGCGCCTGGCGGTGGCAGCCGGCATGCGGCATGCACTGGTGCGGTGCATGGGTGGCCGGGAGCGCCCGGCATGGACGATGGCGGCGCGCCGGGCTGGATTGGCGCTGGTGCGGCAGGCATTGGCGGCTTCGCGAGTGCCGCAACCGGCATATGCGCGCTGGCGGGTGCTGAAACCGCGCAGGATGGCGGCATTCCGGTTTCAGCGGCGGGGGTATGACCTTGTGTTCGCCAATATTCTGGCGCGGCCACTGATGCGCATGGCGGGGGATCTGGCAGGGCAGGTGAAGCCTGGCGGCTGGCTGGTGCTTTCCGGCCTGATGGTGGAGCAGGAGCGCATGGTGCTGGCGGTGTTCGAGCAGCATGGGCTGCGGCTGGCGCGGCGCTGGCGGCTTGAGGGCTGGAGCACGTTGTTGCTGCATCGCCATTGAAAAAACCTTTCAGCCGCGTAGATTTGGCGGCATGCACAGGCATGTGAAAAGGTGGTTGTTCATCGCCCTGGGGCTGGCCAGCGTGGCGGCGGGTATCATTGGCATCTTTCTGCCGGTGTTGCCGACGGTGCCGTTTCTGCTGCTGGCGTTGTGGGCATTTGCGCGCAGCTCGCAGCGGCTGCATGACTGGCTGCTGAATCATCCCCGTTTCGGACATCCCTTGCGCCAATGGCAGGAGAGCCAGGCCATTGCGGCGCGCACCAAGCTGTTGTCGGTGGGCAGCATGGGAGCGGCTGCGGTGTGGCTGGTGGCATTTTCCGCGGTGCCGGGGTGGGTGGTGGCGCTGGCGTTGGCAGTGATGGCCTATGGGGCTTGGTTCGTGCTGTCGCGCCCGACACTTTCCTGAGCGATGCGATAAGATCGATGCAGGCAAAAAAGTGGCCCGGCTGGGGGAGGGATCCAGCCGGGCCGAGATGCAGAAGCCAGGAGGGAGGAAGAAGAGGGAGGGGAGAACTTCTGACCCGGCTTCCGAAACAGCAACAGAGGGAGGAGAAGCATTGCGCATGTCCTGGAGGGAAGAGCGCGTCTCCGTTCTGTTGGGTGAGTATATGATACGGGAAATGCGATTAAGCAATGGTGAATCACGTAAAACTGATATGCATTTTGTGCATCTCTGAGAACGTTTCATAACCAATTGTAATTTATGTTGAAAATTCCATTATCCGACTTGTCATTCATGTTTGCACCATATTTCCGAGTCGCTAATTCGGTTTTGGTGTCATGGTAACACGCGCCGGTTTGCACGGGGTGGGAATCGGCCGATTTTCGTCTTGACCGTTGCCGGCGGGGCGCGCACCTTGGCGGCATGATGGGCAAGCAAGGCGAAACAGGCAGGAGCCGCTGATGGATGCCACAAATCCCGGCAAGGCCCCGAAGGCCCTGGTGCGCAGCCGGTTTCAGGTGTTTGAGGATGAGGCCGAGCCGGAAAAAGCTGGTGAGCGATTGGCTGCGTTGCGCGAGCGGCTGCGCGAGCTGGAACTGACGGCACTGATCGTGCCGCGGGCGGATGCCTTTCAGAACGAGTATTTGCCGCCGTCGGAAGAGCGGTTGGCGTGGCTGACGGGATTCACTGGTTCGGCGGGGTTGCTGATTGTTTTCGCGGAGGAAGGGCAGCGCGCGGCGCTGTTTGTCGATGGTCGCTACACGCTGCAGGCGGCGCGGCAGGTGGATGGCGAGGCTGTCGAGGTGGTGCCCATTGCCGAGCATCGTCCGGCGGCGTGGTTGGCAGAGCGGCTGGAAGCAGGGCATGTGGCGGGGGTGAACCCGTGGCTGCTGACGCATGAGGCGGCGCGCCGTTACCGTGATGCACTGGAAAAGGCCGGGGCGGGCTTGCGCTTTGTGCTGCCGGATCCGGTGGAAGAGATCTGGCAGGATCGGCCCGCGCCACCGGATGCGGAGGTGTTTGCGCATCCGTTGCGATATGCCGGGCGCAGCGTGGCGGAGAAACTGGAGGAGGTACGCGCCACGCTGGCGGAGAAGCAGGTGGATGCGGCGCTGATCACGGCCACGGATTCGGCAAGCTGGCTGTTCAACATCCGCAGCCGCGCCATTGTGCACAATCCGGTGGTGCTGGGCATGGCGCTGGTGCCCACCGATGCTCAGGTGCGGGTACGACTGTTCGTGCGCGGTGGCGGATTTGCCCCGGATGCGCGTGCGCAGGTGGAGGAGCTGGCGGACATCCTGCCGTTCGAGGCGCTGGAAGAGGTGCTGGCAAGCCGTGAACTGGCGGGCCGGCGGGTGTTGGTGGATGCACGCTCGGCGGCGGCGCGGCTGTTTGCGTTGCTGGAGCAGGCGGGTGCGGAGGTGGTGGAAGGTGAGGATCCGTGCCTGTGGCCCAAGGCATGCAAGAACAAGGTCGAGCAGGCCGGCATGCGCGCCGCACATGTGCGCGACGGCGTGGCAGTGAGCCGCTTTCTGGCGTGGCTGGAAGAGGCGGCGGCGTGCGGCGAGGTGGACGAGATCGGGGCAGTGGCGAAGCTGGAGGAACTGCGCATCGATACCGCGGAGAAGATGGGTGAACCGCTGTTCGACATTTCGTTCGACACCATCTCCGGCGCCGGGCCGAACGGGGCGATTGTGCATTACCGCGTAACCACGGCGAGCAATCGCGTGTTGAAACCGGGCGAGCTGTATCTGGTGGATTCCGGCGGGCAATACATGGACGGCACCACCGACATCACCCGCACGGTGTTCATTGGCCCGCCGGAAATGCAGCCTGCAGCGGAGCAGAAACGGCATTTCACGCTGGTGTTGAAGGGCATGATCGCCCTGTCGCGGGCGCGCTTTCCCGCTGGTACGCAGGGGCGCAACCTGGATGTGCTGGCGCGGCAATATCTGTGGGCGGCGGGGCTGGATTACGACCATGGCACCGGCCATGGCGTGGGCTACTTCCTGAACGTGCACGAGGGGCCGCAGAGCATTTCGCTGCGCGGGGCGGCGGCGCTGAAGCCGGGCATGATCACCTCCAACGAGCCGGGATATTACCTGGAGGACCACTACGGCATTCGCATCGAGAACCTCATCCTGTGCACGCAAGCGGAAGCGCCGGAGGGAGGCGAGCGGGAGATGCTGGGCTTCGAGACCATCACGCTGGCGCCGATCGATCGGCGGCTGATTGATGTGTCGATGCTCGATGAGACGGAGCTGGCCTGGCTGAATGATTATCATGCGCAGGTGCTGCGCACGCTGCTGGAGCCTTTGCGCGGGCTGGGAGTCGAGGCGGCGTTGTGCTGGCTGAAGCGTGCCTGCATGCCATTGGGAGAAGGTCGCGACGCGAACGTGGCCTGATGTGCTTCGTATTCACCATGATGCTGCTGTCTGCGGCGTGAGCTGCCGTTTCAATTCCGGTTGACATTCATCAAGGCGCATGTGTTCGCGCGCGGGCTAGCCTGTCCTCGGTTGGGAGAACATCTTGCCGAGGGAGCGACGGCGTCATGAGCATCTGTTCGGTTGTGGTTTTCACCCGTCCCGAATCCACCGACACCGTCCACGCCGACATTGCCGCGCGGGTGCACTGTGAGGTGGCCGCTGCGGAATCGGGGCGCGTCATCGTCATCATCGACACCCATGACCGGCAGGTGATGAGCGACACCATCATGGCGTTGAACGACATCGATGGGGTGATCGGCGTGTCGCTCGTCTACGAATATTTCGAACCCGGCGACACCATCGGCAACGCGCCCGCCAGCGACGTGGCGCGCGATGACACGGCCTGCATGGCCGGCGAGAGTTGCGGCTGCGACGGTTAGCCGGCGCGGCGAGGAGCGAAACGGTTTCGTGGAGGGAATTCCCGCGAGGGAGAGGAGACCGGGATTTCGGCTTTCAGCATCAGCGCGAGGGAGTAGGAGCCATGAATGTCAAGGTCAATCGCCGCGATTTCATCAAGGCGCAGGCTGCCGTGGCGGCGGCGGCCATGGCGGGCGTTACCCTGCCGGCGGCGCTGCAGGCACAGGCAGCGGAGGACGCCGGCATTCGCTGGGACAAGGCGGCCTGTCGCTTCTGCGGCACGGGCTGCTCGGTGCTGGTGGGGGTGAAGGATGGCAAGGTGGTGGCCACCCAGGGCGACCCGGATGCACCGGTGAACAAGGGCCTGAACTGCATCAAGGGCTACTTCCTGACCAAGATCATGTACGGCAAGGACCGCCTGACCAAGCCCCTGCTGCGCAAGAAGAACGGCAAGTTCGACAAGAACGGCAAGTTCGAGGAAATCTCCTGGGACGAAGCCTTCAAGATCATGGCCGAAAAGTTTGTCGAGGCCAGGCGCAAGAAGGGACCGAAGGGCATTGGCTTGTTCGGCTCCGGCCAGTGGACGATCTGGGAGGGGTATGCCGCGCAGAAGCTGATGAAGGCGGGTTTCCGCTCCAATTCGCTGGAGCCCAACGCGCGGCACTGCATGGCCTCTGCCGTGGCGGCTTTCATCCGTGGTTTCGGCATCGACGAGCCGGCGGGGTGCTATGACGATATCGAGGCCACGGATACCTTCGTCCTGTGGGGCTCGAACATGGCGGAGATGCATCCCATCCTGTGGTCGCGCATTACGAATCGCAGGCTTACGCATGACAAGTGCCAGGTGCACGTGCTCTCCACCTTCCGCAACCGCTGCTTCGATCTGGCGGACAATCCCATCATCTTCACGCCGCAGGCCGATCTGGCGATTGCCAACTTCATCGCCAACTACATCATCGAAAAGGGCGCCTACAACAAGGAGTTCATCGAAAAGCACGTGAACTTCAACGTTACGCCCACCGACATCGGCTACGGGCGGCGGGCCAATGATCCGCGCGAGCAAAAGGCGAAGAACCGCGGCAAGGGCAAGCTGACGAAGATCGGCTTCGACGAATACAGGAAGCACGTGTCGAAATACACGGTGGACTATGTGTCGGAGCTGTCCGGCGTGCCGAAGGATCAACTCATCAAGCTGGCGGAGGTCTATGCCGATCCCAACCGCAAGGTGGTGTCGTTCTGGACGATGGGCTTCAACCAGCACACCCGCGGCACGTGGGTGAATGGCCTTGTCTACAACATCCACCTGCTGACGGGAAAGATCGCCGAGCCGGGCAACTCGCCGTTCTCGCTCACCGGCCAGCCCTCGGCCTGCGGCACGGCGCGCGAGGTGGGCACCTTCACCCACCGTCTGCCTGCCGACCTGGTGGTGAAGAAGGACGAACACTGCAAGTTCGCCGAGAAGGTGTGGAAGCTGCCTGCCGGCACCATTCCGCGCGCCAACGGCAAGATGGATGGCAAGGATCAGCCCGACATCACCGGCAAGCCCATGGGCAAGACGCTCATCCACGCCGTGGCCATGCACCGCGCGCTGCATGACGGCGTGATGAACGTGTTCTGGGTGATGTGCAACAACAACCTGCAGGCGGCGGCCAACTTCAACGGCGAAAGCTGGCCCGGCTGGCGCAACCCGGAGAACTTCATCATCGTTTCCGATCCTTATCCCACGGTGTCGGCCATTGGTGCGGATCTCATCCTGCCCACGGCCATGTGGACGGAAAAGGAGGGGGCCTATGGCAACTCCGAGCGGCGCACGCAGTTCTGGCGCCAGCAGGTGAAGGCGCCGGGCGAGGCGAAGTCCGATCTGTGGCAGATCGTGGAATTTTCCAAATACGTGAAGGTGGACGACGTCTGGCCTGCCGAGCTGCTGGAGCAGAAGCCGGAATACAAGGGCAAGACGCTATATGACGTGCTCTATGCCAACGGCCAGGTGAACAAGTTCCCCTACGAGGGCAAGATCGTCGACGACCGCGGCAACGAGTATGCCAACGACGAGTCCGAGCACTTCGGCTTCTACATCCAGAAGGGCCTGTTCGAGGAATATCGCCGCTTCCAGTGGGAGGGGCCGAAGCCCGGGCACGAGATGGCGCCCTTCGAGGATTATCACAAGGTGCGTGGTCTGCGCTGGCCGGTCATCGATGGCAAGGAGACGCTGTGGCGCTTCCGGGCGGGGTATGACCCCATCGTGCGCAAATACAAGCCTGATGCCAAGGATGGCGAAGTGCTCTTCTATGGCAATCCGGATGGCAAGGCGAACATCATCTTTGCGCCTTACGAGCCGCCAGCGGAAGCTCCGGATGATGAATATGACCTGTGGCTGGCCACGGGGCGTGTGCTGGAACACTGGCATTCCGGCTCCATGACCAGGCGCGTGCCGGAGCTGTTCCGCGCAGTGCCTCATGCGAAGCTCTACATGAACAAGAAGGATGCCAGGAAGCGGCGGCTGCGGAATGGCTCGAAGGTAAGGATCATCACCCGCCGCGGTGAAGTGGTGGCGCGCGTGGAAACCCGCGGGCGCAATCAGCCCCCGGAAGGTCTGGTTTTCATCCCGTGGTTCGACGCCGGGCGTCTGGTCAACAAACTGACGCTGGACCAGACCTGTCCGCTGTCGAAGGAGACAGACTACAAGAAGTGTGCCTGCAAGGTGGTGAAGGCGTAGGCGTGCAGGGCGGCGGGGGCTGCATGCCGGCGCGCGCAAGCCCCACCGCCCGTGTTGAAGAGTTGACCATCTCCTCCCGGTGCCGCCGGAGTTGCCGGTTTCAGCCGGTGCTCCGGTGGACTGGAGGAAGGGCCGCAGCAACCATGACGACGGAGTCGGGCGAATGGCGGCAGGCAATGGCACAGGCAACATGAACCGGCGGCGTTTTCTGCTGAACATGGCGCGTTCGGCTGCGGGGGTATCGCTGCTGGCGCTGGGTGTGGGGTTGCATGCGCGCTCGGCAAAGGCGCTGCCCCCGGAATACATTCGTCCGCCGGGGGCGCTGGACGAGGACAAGTTTCTTTCCGCCTGCATCCGCTGCGGAGTGTGCGTGCGCGACTGTCCCTATGACATCCTCAAGCTGGCCGAATTGGGCGGCGACAATCCGGCAACCGGCACGCCCTATTTCGTTGCGCGCACAGGCCCGTGCGAGATGTGCGAGGATATTCCCTGCATTCCGGGCTGCCCGACCAACGCGCTGGACCATTCCCTGAAGGATATCACCAAGGCCAGGATGGGGCTGGCGGTGCTGATCGACCAGGAGACGTGTGTTGCGTTCCTCGGCCTGCGCTGCGAGGTCTGCTACAACGTCTGTCCGGTGCGCGGCAAGGCCATCACGCTGGAATATCAGCCCAACAAGCGTTCAGGCCGGCATGCACTGTTCATTCCCGTGGTGCATTCGGAGCACTGCACCGGCTGCGGCCTGTGCGAGAAGGCCTGCATCCTGGAGCGCGAGGCCATCAAGGTGTTGCCTATCCGCCTGGCCAAGGGCGAGCTGGGACATCATTACCGCCTGGGCTGGCAGGAGAAGGCAAGGCGCAAGGGATCGCTCGTCAGCCCGGATGAGACGCACCAGTTCAACCTGCCGGAAGGCGTGAAATACGACTACGAAACGGGCCGCGTGTATCGCGTGGAGGAGGGCGCGCCGCAGGGTGCGGGCAAATCGCTGCGCGATGGCAAGGCGCCCGGCGCTGCTCCGGCGGCACGGGAGATGGCGCCAGCGGCGCCCGGTGCGCCGGGCGCTTTGTCCAATCCGCTGGATGTGCTCAACCGCGGCATTCGGGAGGCGGAGTAGGACCATGGCCACGCCGATCGAACAACTGGGTCAGGACGCCATTGCCGCAAAAGGCTGGCTGGGTGCGCACAAGTGGTTCATCCTGCGGCGACTGTCGCAAGTGGCGATCATTGCCTTGTTCAGCATTGGCCCCATTGGCGGGGTGTGGGTGCTGAAGGGCAATCTGGCTGGCTCGTGGGTGCTGGACACGGTGCCGCTGGTGGAGCCGTTCGTCTTTCTGCAGATGCTGGCGGCGGGCATGTTCGGTTTTCTGACCACCACGCTTATCGGCGTGGCCATCGTGGTGGCGTTCTATGCACTTGTTGGCGGGCGCATCTACTGCGCCTGGGTGTGCCCGGTGAACATCATCACTGATGCTGCCGCCTGGGTGCGGCGCAGGCTGGGCATCAGTCAGTCGGCGAAAATCAGCCCGCAGACACGCTACTGGATGCTCGCCGCGGTGCTGGTGCTGGCACTGCTCACGGGGCAATTGGCCTATGAGCTGGTGAACCCGGTGGCGGTGGTGCATCGCGGGCTGATCTTCGGCATGGGCGCGGGGTTCTGGGGCATGGTGGCGGGCATTTTCCTGTTCGACCTGCTGGTGGCCAGGCACGGCTGGTGCAGCCACGTGTGCCCCATGGGGGCGATGTATTCGCTCATCGGCGCGCCGGCGGCGCTGAAGGTAACAAGCCCGAACCGCGCGAAATGCGATGACTGCATGGAATGCTTCGAGGTGTGTCCGGAGCCGAAAATCCTGCCGGCGGCGCTGAAGCAGGGCATGAAACGGGGCCTGCCGGCGCTGGTGGATTCCAGCCTGTGCACACGCTGCGGCAGGTGCATCGATATCTGCTCGAAGGATGTGTTCGCCTTTGGCGTGGGTGGTGTGTTGCTGTCCGGCAGGGCGCATGAGGAGGGAGCACGGAAAGGCGCATCGGGGGAAAAGGTGGAGAGCTTGAAGAAGGCATCGTGATGGAGGGAGCCATGAAGAAGATCATTACCGTTTCGGCGGCGACGGCGTTCTTGCTGGGGGCCAGCGTGATGGCTGTGGCCGAGATAAAGTCCCTGCGCGGCGATCTGCCTCTGGATGCCAAGCCCAAACCCCCTGCGAAGGCGCGGGTGATATCGCAGACGGGGGGATTCAAGCGGGCATGGAAGCAGCAGCCGCCACTGATTCCACACAGGATCGACAAGGAGCGCATTACGCTGAACGAGAATTCCTGTCTGCGCTGCCACGCACCGGATACCTACAAGGCGGAGAAGGCGCCGATGATCTCCAGAACGCATTTTGCAGATCCGCAAAACCCCAGCGACGCAAACCTGATGCGCAACAGGTGGTTCTGCAATCAGTGCCATGTGCCACAGGTGGAGGCCGATCCCCTGGTGGAAAACGTGTTTGGCCGTTGAGCGTGGTGGCATGAGGCGGCGCGGCCACTGCACACGGGGTGGCGGCGCGTTTGTGGCGGGTGTTCCCGGAGCGTTGGAGAATGGAGCGAGACATGAGCACGGAAGATTTCGAAGGCAGCAGGCCGGGGGTGTTCCGGCGGGTGTGGAAATATCTGGCCAATGCGGTGCTGTTGACAGGTATCGTGCTCGGCGTGGTGCTGTGGGGTGGTTTCAACTGGGCAATGGAGGCCACCAACAATGAGGCATTCTGCATCTCCTGCCATGAGATGAAGAACAACGTGTACGAGGAATACACCGAAACAATCCACTACATGAATCGCTCTGGCGTACGCGCAACCTGTGCCGATTGCCATGTGCCAAAGGAATGGATCCACAAGGTGGTGCGCAAGATCCAGGCTTCGCGGGAGCTGTATCACAAGGTGATGGGAACCATCAGCACGCGTGAAAAGTTCCTGGAGCGCCGACCGGAATTGGCCTTGCGTGTCTGGAAGAGCATGAAGGCTACCGACTCGCGCGAATGCCGCAATTGCCATGGAGAAATGTACATGGATTTCGAAAAGCAGACGGAGCGTGCGGCGGAACGTCATGAGGAGGCTTTCGACAAGGGCATGACCTGCATCGACTGCCACAAGGGTATTGCCCATCAATTGCCCAGGGGCTGGAAGGAGCTGGCCAAGAAAAACGGTCTGATGCCGACTGCAACCGAAGAATGACACCTGGCGGCGTGGTGGCCTGATGGCTGTCCGCTATCAGGGAAGGTGCAATGGCCTTGCAATCTCGGGCCGGGGTGGCGGAACGCTGCCCCGGCGATTTGCATTTCGTGCGTTCCATGCCGGCAGGGCAAAGCGCCCATGCGCGGATTGTCGCGCCCGGATCCATCGCGGGGCTTGCGGGGGCGGGCGCGGGCGGTTATACGGGGTGCGCGCTTTTCAGCGGCACAGCCCGCGGCGCAGCTTGGCCGGCAAGGTGTTGCCGGCCTCTTTGTGTGGGGCGAACAAGGGGAAGGCTCTGCCTGATCTGAAAGCGCCTCTGGGTTTCACATCTGCTGGTTGGGGAGGACTTCCGATGGAAGACCGGAGCCTCTTCCAATTGGGGATGGACCTGGACGCAGGCACCACCCAAACGGAAGAACATGCACGCACTGACGTAAATACGACGATTGCCACCACCGCCACGCCCGCCGAACAGGCCAACGTGGCCGAAGAATCGCGCCAGTGCGAGCTTGAACGATCGCGGCCCCATGCATCCGTTCCGCGCCATTTCGATGAAAACGACACGCGCAAGGATCACTTCGTGCGCCGTGACGGGAGCGTCTTTGCCGGCACGCATCTGATCGTCGAGCTGGCCGAGGCGGACGGGCTGGATGATCCGCAGCGCATCGAGCAGGCTTTCCTGGATGCCATCAATGCCGCGGGGGCGACGCTGCTGCACATTCATCTGCATCGCTTCACGCCACAGGGTGTTTCCGGCGTGGCGGTGCTGGCGGAGTCGCACATCTCCGTGCACACCTGGCCAGAGAGCCGCTATGGCGCGTTCGATGTGTTCATGTGTGGCGATGCCGACCCGCACAAGGCGGTGGATGTGCTGGCCGAGGCGTTCAACGCCGGGCATGTGCAGGTAACCGAATTGCGCCGCGGCGAGGGCCTGGTGGGCTGAAACCCGCGCCCACATCTCGCGAGACACATCGCCCGCGCCGGGAAGATGACGGCGCGGGCCTTCATCCATTCATCTGCAGGAACAGGAGCCGCCGTCATGAGCGAGAAGAAACCCGATTTCGGCGTGGAGCCGCCGATCAACGAGCCGATCGACATACTCGGCTGGTGGATCGAGGATCTGCATTACGGCTATCGGCAGATGCTGAAGATCGACAAGCTGCTCTACGACTCCAAGACCGACACACAGCGCCTGATGGTATTCGAGAACGAGACCTTCGGGCGGGTGCTGACGCTGGACAACATCCTGCAGACCACCGAGCGCGACGAGTTCATGTATCACGAGATGCTGGCGCACGTGCCCATCCTGGCGCACGGGGCGGTGCATTCGGTGCTGATCATCGGTGGTGGCGATGGTGGCATGCTGAAGCAGGTGGTGAAGCACAAGGCCATCGCCCGCATCGTGCAGGTGGAGATCGACCCGGAGGTCATCGAGTTCTCGAAGAAATACCTGCCGATGCTGTCCGACGGGGCGTTCGACGACCCACGTTTCGAGCTGGTGATTTCCGACGGGGCGAAATATGCCGCCGAATCGGAGGACAGGTTCGATGTGATCATCGTCGATTCCACCGATCCGGTGGGGCCGGGCAAGGCGCTGTTCACCGAGGAGTTCTATCGCAATGTCTCGCGCCTGCTGGCCGATGGCGGGGTGATCGTTACGCAGAACGGCATTCCCTTCACCCAGGCCGATGAGGTGGTCAACACCATGGCGGAGTTCTCGAAGCTGTTCGTGGACTACACCTGCTACACCTCCACCGTGCCGGGCTATGCCGGTGGACAGATGTGCTATGGCTGGGGCACCAACGACCCGTCGCTGCGCGAGGTGCCGCTGGAGGTGCTGGAGCGGCGCTATGCGGCGGAGCAGCTTCAGACGCAATACTACACGCCGGAGGTGCACATCGCCTCCTTTGCCCTGCCGAAATACATCAAGGACCTGTTCCAGTCTCCCGAAGACCGCGCGCTGCGCTGAAGCCTTCAACGATCAGGTGTTGGAGCGTGCGTCGAGCAAGCGAAGAATTTCGATGCGAGTTGGTGTTACGCGGTAAATCAGCATGAATGGTGTGCGCGGAATTGGCAATTTGCGCACACCGTTCCGTTCCGGCACAGGGCGACCCAACTGCGGATTTTCTCTCAGGGCCGACAGTATTGTTCGGTAATGTGCCACGGCTCGCGTGTGGCCTTCGGGAAAGATGGAGGCATAATAATCGTGAAACCAGCGCAGATCGGATCGGGTGGAAGGCAGGAAAACGATCTTGCGCATGACAGTCAACTCTGGTTGTCGAGGATATCAGGCCGAGGTTCGGGCAGCTCGTTTTGCGTGCCGAGCGATTCCAGCCAGGCTGTCATGGCAGGCTCGGAAATGAATGCGCCATGTGCGGCCTCGTTCAGGGCGGCATCTATGCGTTCGTGCTGGGCGGCAAGTTCCTCCAGCAGACGGCGAATGGCGCGCGCCGCCAGCTCTTCCGGTTGACACTGTTCCATGCGCGCCAGTTTCTGAAGCTGTTGCATCAGTTCGTCATCGATTTCCATATGCAATGGCTGCGTGCCCATATGCAAAAGCCTTCCTCTCCAAGGCGTACAACGTGTCAATTGAGGTGATCATGACATGGTGGTGGCGTGTGTCAAGCGTGAGGACAAGTGGAATTGGCTTGACGGGGCAGGGGGGAATTGGCAAGCGGTAGGCGGGTGGTGTGGCGGCATCGCCCGCCTGCCGCTTGCAATGTTTCGTCAACCTCCGCTTACCTGCATCCGTGGGCAGCGATTGAGCAGGAGACATGTATCCCATGTCGCAGATCACCATCACTTTTCCCGACGGCTCCTCCAGGCAATACGAGGCCGGTATTACCGGCGAGGAGCTGGCTGCTTCCATCTCCAAATCGCTGGCGAAGAAGGCGTTGATCATCGAGGTGAACGGCACGCCGTGCGATCTGGCCGATCCCATCGTTGAAGATGCCGAGGTGCGCATCATCACTCGTGATGACGAGGAGGCGCTGGAATACATCCGCCACGATGCCGCGCACATCATGGCGCAGGCAGTGCAGGAGCTCTATCCCGGCACGCAGGTTACCATCGGCCCGACCATCGAGAACGGCTTCTATTACGACTTCTTCCGCAACGAGCCCTTCACCACCGAGGATCTGCCGAAGATCGAGAAGAAGATGAAGGAGATCGTGGCGCGCAACCTGCCGTTCCGCAAGGAGGTGTGGGAGCGTGATGCGGCAATCGCGAAGTTTCGCGACATGGGCGAGAACTTCAAGGCGGAGCTGATCGAATCCATTCCGGAAGACGAGGAAATCCGCATCTACTGGCAGGGGGATGAATGGTTCGACCTGTGCCGCGGGCCACATCTGCCGACTACCGGCAAGGTGGGTGATGCCTTCAGGCTGATGAAGGTGGCGGGCGCCTACTGGCGGGGTGATCCCAACAGGCCGATGCTGACGCGCATCTACGGCACCGCCTGGGCCGACAAGAAGCAGCTCAACGCCTACCTGAAGCAATTGGAAGAGGCGGAGAAGCGCGATCACCGCCGGCTGGGGCGGGAGATGGATCTGTTCCATTTCCAGGAAGAAGCGCCGGGTTCGGTGTTCTGGCATGACAAGGGCTGGACGATCTTCCGCGAGCTGGTGAGCTATCTGCGCCGCGTGCAGAGCCGCGCCGGCTACATCGAGGTGAACACGCCAGACATGATGGACCGGGCGCTGTGGGAGCAGTCCGGCCACTGGGAGAAATTTCACGAACACATGTTCATCACGCAGACGGAGGACGAGCGCATCTTCGCCTGCAAGCCGATGAACTGCCCTGGCCATGTGCAGGTGTTCAAGAACGGTCTGAAGAGCTATCGCGACCTGCCCATCCGCATGGCCGAGTTCGGCAAGGTGCATCGCTACGAGCCGTCCGGCGCGCTGCACGGGTTGATGCGCGTGCGCTCCTTCACCCAGGACGATGCGCACATTTTCTGCACGCGCGAGCAGATCAAGGATGAGTGCATCAATCTGCACCGGCTGATCCTCGATATCTATCGCGATTTCGGCTTCGAGGATGTGCGTATCAAGTTTTCCGACAGGCCGGAGAAGCGTGTCGGTTCCGACGAGATATGGGATCAGGCGGAAGCGGCGCTGAAGGAAGCGGTGGAAGAGGCTGGCGGCGAATATACGCTGAACCCGGGTGAAGGGGCATTCTATGGCCCGAAGCTGGAATATGTGCTGCGCGATGCCATCGGGCGCGACTGGCAGTGTGGTACGGTGCAGCTCGACTTCAACCTGCCGGGGCGGCTGGGCGCGTTCTTCGTCGGCGCGGACAGCGAGAAGCATACGCCGGTGATGATCCACCGCGCCATGTTCGGCTCGCTGGAGCGGTTCATCGGCATTCTGCTGGAGCATTATGCCGGGCATCTGCCGTTGTGGCTGGCGCCGGTGCAGGTGGTGGTGGCAACCATCACGTCGGATGCCGACGAGTATGCGCTGCAGGTGGAGCGTGCCCTGAAGGCGGCGGG
>JAJRRZ010000051.1 GCA_024279045.1 Alphaproteobacteria bacterium | reverse complement strand
GTGATGAAATCGTCTCTCAGCCGTCGAAACGCTGAAACACCAGCGTGGCGTTGGTGCCGCCAAAGCCGAAGGAATTGGACATTACTGTGTTCAGCGCCACGTTTTCCTGCCGCTGGCGCACGATGGGCACATCACGGAAGGCCTCGTCCAGCTCTTCGATGTTGGCCGATTCGCAGATGAAGCCGTTCTGCATCATCAGGATGGAATAGATGGCCTCATGCACTCCGGCGGCACCCAGTGAATGGCCCGACAGCGACTTGGTGGCGGAAATCGGCGGCATGTTCTCGCCGAAGACCTCGCGTATGGCCTCGATCTCGCGCACGTCGCCGACGGGCGTGGAGGTGCCATGCGGGTTGATGTAGTCGATAGGGGCATCGACGCTGGCCAGCGCCTGGCGCATGCAGCGCACCGCGCCCTCGCCGGAGGGCTGCACCATGTCGAAGCCGTCCGACGTGGCGCCATAGCCCACCAGCTCGCAATAGATCTTCGCGCCGCGCGCCTTTGCATGCTCCAGCTCCTCCAGCACCAGCATGCCGCCGCCACCGGCAATGACGAAGCCATCGCGCCCCGCGTCATAGGCGCGCGAGGCCCTCTCGGGCGTGTCATTGTATTTGCTGGACATCGCGCCCATGGCGTCGAACAGCACCGACAGCGTCCAGTGCAGCTCTTCCGAACCGCCGGCGAACATCACGTCCTGCCTGCCCCACTGGATCATCTCCGCGGCGTTGCCGATGCAGTGCGCGGAGGTGGCGCAGGCGGAGGAGATGGAATAGTTCACGCCCCTGATCTTGAAATTGGTGGCCAGCACCGCCGAATCGGTGGAGCTCATGGCCTTGGGCACCACGAAGGGGCCAACGCGCTTCGGCCCCTTCTCGCGGGTGGTATCGGCAGCGGCGACGATGGCGCTGGTGGACGGCCCGCCGGAGCCGACGATGATGCCGGTGCGCTCGCTGGAGATATCGGCCTCTTCCAGTCCGGCATCGTCTATCGCCTGCTGCATGGCGATGGTGGCATAGGCCGCGGCATCACCCATGAAGCGCAGCTGGCGCCGGTCGATCAGTTCGGCGGGGTTCACCGGCGGTTTGCCGCAGACCTGCGAGCGAAACCCCAGCTTCGCATATTCCTCGGCAAAGGAAATGCCCGACCTCGCCTCCCACAGCGACTGCTTCACCTCTTCCGCGTTCGCTCCCAGGGGAGAGACGATGCCCAGCCCGGTAACCACCACGCGCCGCATGATCATGCCCTCGCAATTGGTCCGTATTCGTTGGCGGTCAGATCTTCGCCAGTTCGTCGGGCCGGAACAGCCCGACACGCAAATCCTTCGCGGTATATATCAACTTGCCGTCGCACAGCAGCTCGGCATCGGCAATACCCATGAACAGTCGCCGGGTGATTACCCGCTTCGGAAACACCCGGTATTCCACCAGTTTCGCATCGGGCAGCACCTGGCCGGTGAACTTCACCTCGCCGGAGCCCAGCGCGCGGCCCCGGCCCGGCCCGCCGATCCAGCCCAGGTAGAAGCCCAGCAACTGCCACATGGCATCCAGCCCCAGGCAGCCGGGCAT
>JAJRRZ010000050.1 GCA_024279045.1 Alphaproteobacteria bacterium | reverse complement strand
GAGAATGCCGCCCAGCGTGAAGCTGCCGCCCGGGGCCTCGATCAGCTCGATCTCGCCCTCGATGCGCACCGGCGCGCCGGCGGCGGTGGCCTTCTTGTGCGTGATGCGCACGGATTGCACCACGTAGCGCTTGCCCAGGTATGCCCCGTTGCCATGCACCAGGGGCAGCGCCTCGCGGCTGGCCCGGGCCGCACGCAGGCGGGCATATTGCGCAGCCACGTCGCAGAACGTCTCGTCGAAGAAGAAGCGGAATCTGCGGCGGTCGTTCTCCTCGCCCGCGTCCTGCAGCACCGGCTTGCCGCGCACTATCCTGTGCTGATTGATGGTGTTGGCCAGCTCCTCCTCGGAGCCGACCGGCCCGGTCATCACATCGAGCCCCAGGATGATGTCGCCCAGATACGCGAATGCGCTCATCAATCACCTCCCGTCAGAATTCCAGCCGCGCTCGCTCGCGCTGACGGCGCTCCAGCCGCTCCAGCAGGTCATCAAGATGCGCATCCAGCGCCTGGCGGAGCTGTCCGGCATCGGCATTGCCGTGCACGGTGATTTGCGGTGCGTAGCGCACTTCTATGCGCGTCTCGCCCCTGCCACCGGACTGGCCAGCACGGGCCGGTTGCGCGGCAATGGCCGCCGGCGATGGCGAGATGGGCGTGATCTGCGGCTGGGCCAGCGCAGCGCTGCCGGTCATGATGTGCCCGGCCATGCCGACGGCGGCCAGCGAGGCAGCGGTGCGTTGCGCCAGGTCGTGCAGACGGCGCAGGTTGTCGTTGTGCGCCACCCAGCCGGCGCGGCTGGCGTAGATGAGCTCCGGGCCGCGCTCGCCCACCAGCAACGGCCCGCGGGCGAATGCCCCACCGGATGCGCGCGCCTGCGGCTGCGCGGCGGGCTGCTTGCTGCCGCCGAACCAGCCTTTTGCCCAGCCTGGCAGGGTGAAGATGCTGGCCAGCTTGCGCCTGGCCCAGCTGGCCAGCCCCTTCATCACGGACTTCATGCCGTTCCAGAAGCTCTGCAAGGCCTTCAGCCCGGCCTGGAACAGATCGATGCCTGCGAAAGCCTGCCGCACCATGTCGATGGCCGCCTGCAGCCCCTGCATCAGCAATGCTGGCCAGTTGACTGGATTGATCAGCGCCCCGATGTCCAGCCCGCGGATGGCCGCCATCACCTGAGAGATCGCGGATTGCAGGCCGGTGGGCAGCAGGGCGCCCCAGTCGATGCGCCCGATCAGATCGGCCAGCCCCAGCGAAGAGATCGCGCGACGCACGCTACCCACCGCCGTGGACAGCCCCTGCATGACCACCCCCGGCCAGTTGACCGGGTTGATCAGCGCGCCGATGTCCAGACCACGAATGGCCGCCATCACCTGCGAGATTGCGGATTGCAGGCCGGTGGGCAGCAGGGCGCCCCAGTCGATGCGCCCGATCAGATCGGCCAGCCCCAGCGAAGAGATCGCGCGACGCACGCTATCCACCGCCGTGGACAGCCCCTGCATGATCACTCCCGGCCAGTTGACCGGGTTGATCAGCGCGCCGATGTCCAGGCCGCGGATGGCCGCCATCACCTGCGAGATCGCGGCCATGGCCTGTTGCGGCAATGCCGTCAGCATGGTGATGACGGCCTGCACACGCTGACGCAGGCCGGGGAACGGATCGAAGGGCTGGGCCAGCCACTGCTTGAAGGCCTGCCATGCGGCAGAGATGCGCTCTGGCAGCGCCGAGAAGAAACTGGCCAGCGCGTTACCTGCCTGCTTCAGACCCTCCCAGGCGGCGCTCACTGTCGAGACAATGGCCGGCCACAAATCGAAATACCAGATCACGCCAGCAATGGCCGCACCGATGGCCGCGATGCCGGCCACCACCATTCCCACCGGCGTGGCCAGCAGGGCCAAGGCTGGAGACAGCGCCACGGCAGCGGCTTTCAACATGGCGAATATGGGCATGATCATCATCATGGCCTGCCCCAGCAACATGAGGCCGGAGACGAACGATGCCAGCACATTCACCAATGGCAGCGCCATGAGCACCATGGTCAGGTTGTTCCAGCCACCCAGCTTCTCCGCCGCCCAGCTCAGCGCCGCACCTACCTTCTGCAGGACGGCCCAGACACCCAGGCCGAACTGCCACAGGGCCTTGAGCCCCTGAATGATGCTGGCCGCGATTTCCTGTGCGATTTTCTGCAGCTTGCCGGAGGCCTCCAGCCGATTGAAGGTTTCTAGCAGGAACTGCAGTTTGGACTTCATGAACTCGAACACCCCGGCCTGGGCCACCATGAGGCGGAACTTGAACCACATGTCCATGAGGTTCGTAACCATGCCATTCCAGGTGCGAGAGAATTTCTCGCTTGCACCAGCGGCGCGCTGGCCCATGAGCTGAATGAGCTTGGCGATGACATCACGCCCCAGTTTGCCCTTGCTGGCCAACTTCTGGATCACCGGTACAGGCTTGCCCATGGCTTTCGAAAGCAGATCCCAGACAGGAACACCACGTTCGATCAGCTGCAGCGCTTCTTCTCCCTGCAGCTTTCCCTTTGTCCAGGCTTGACCGACCGCCAAGATAATGCCTTGGAGGTGCTCAGCCCCCTTGCCGCTCATGGCCATCGTATCCACCAGCGCCTGCATTGTGCCATTTGTCGGGTCGAGCCCAAACGTTCGCAGCTGGGCATATGCATCAATGACTTGATTGAGCTCCAATGGGGTCTTGCTGGCAAATTGCATGATCCAGCCCATGGCCGCCTTGGCCTTGGCAGCAGAGCCTTCCAAAGCTTCGAGCTGCACCATGTAACCCTCCACCTGCGCGGCAGGCCCCACCACCAGCGAGGCGGCGGAGGCCGCGGTGGCCTGCACGGAGGCATAGATGCCGGCGGCCATAGCCCCGGCCCTGCCGATGCGCCCGCCGCCCTCGCGGGCCAGCGAGCCAGCGCGGCGCAGGCGCTCGCGCAAGCTCGCCTGCTTGCGGATCATGGCATTGACGCGCGCCAGTGCAACATGCAGACGGGCGGCGGCGGCGCTCTCCCGGCCCATGGCGCGTCCCGCCTCGCCACTGGCGCGGGCCAGGCGCGCTTGAGCGCGGGCGGCATCCTGGCTGGCGCGGCCATAGGCCTTCTGCATGCGCTCGTGCTGGCGGCCCAGGCGCATGAGCGTCTCCAGCCCACGGCTGGCGCGATCCTGAAACTGCGCGATGATGGAGAGCGTCATTCGGGCCATGAGAAATCTCCCGATTGCCACCCACCGCCCCGCGCCCCCGCCCAGCCCCCGATTGTATCTGAAAGTTGCTGGGCGGTGGCGCGGGGCGGTGGCACTGTTTTCACTCCTCCATCGCCTTGGCCTGGGCGGCGGCGCGGGCCTCGTCCAGCTCCTGCTGGGAGCGCAGCACGGCCAGGAACTCGGCCTCACTCATCGCATCAAGCGCGCTGGTATCCCAGCCGGCGTTGACGAGATAGGCATGGGCGGCCAGGTCGCTCAGGCCGCCGGCTTTCCCGCCGCTTCCCCCGGCTCGGCGTCCTCCGGCTGGCCGAATACCGCAGCGGTGAGCTGTAGTGCATCCTCCAACGGCAACAGGCTGTTGTAGTCGGCCTCCGTCAGCCGCTCGCCGTCGAAGCTGACGTTGCCGACGATGTAGAGCACCTGGGCGCGGGCAAAGTCGCCCTGGGCCAGGCGCAGCGCCTTCTGCCAGGCGCCGTGGCTCATGAACTTCGGCCAGCGTGCCACCACCCCGGTGCGCGGCAGCTCCAGCTCCGCCTCGCCCTCATGGGCGTCGCGGTAGGCCTTCAGGCGTTCGATGACGGATTTCTTCTCGCTCATGGATTACCTCCCGAAGACCTCTTCGCCATTGACCTTCACGCTGTTTGCGAACACATCCACCTCGATGAGCGGCGTATTCTCACTATGCACGCGCTGCACCAGGCGGGTGCAGGTGAACTCCTGCTGAAAGCCAGCCTGCTCGGAATTCTTCAGCGCCTCCAGCTCGCCGCCCTTGAACAGCAGGCGCATGATGGTAACGATGGTCACACTCTCGCCGGCGCTGAAGCCGTCGGCATCCCACACGTCCTGCTCGTGATGCACCTGGAAGGTGATGGCGCGGGACGGATCGAGCGTGCGCCGGGCGATGTCCGGGTCGATGGCCTCCCAAGTGATGGAGCCCTCCAGCGCCTGCAGGGCGCGCGCCGGGGTCTTGAACACGGCCACCTGGCCGAGGCTTTCGTGCTCCACCTCGTGCCATTCCAACTTCGGCAGCTGGATCTCGCGGGCGATGCCGACCAGCGAGTTGTCCTCCAGGTAAACGGTGGCGTTGGTGATGCGGGCGTGCCGCCTGATGTGCATGGGCATTGCTCAGCTCCTTTCTCAGACGTTGGGCTGCTCGGCCTGCGCCAGGCCCAGCGGATCGCGGATCAGCTCGATGTTGATCCAGCGCTCCACGGTCAGGCGCTCCATGATGCCCACCGGCGCCCAGTCCAGCTTCCAGAACAGGTGGCCGTCGGCGATACTTTCCGGCGTGGTCTTCTGCCGGTCGAACCAGAAGCGGCCATCGTAGATCCACGGATCATCGCCCACCTTCTTGCTGCCGAGGTAGGCATTGATGCGATCCTCGATCATCTCGATGTTGGCGGGGTTCGCATTCCTGTCCTTCCACTCGTCCAGGAAGAACAGCACGGCCTCGTCCATGATGTGCTGCAGCAGCAGCACGTGCAGGAAGTTGCGCATGTCGGTTTTGGTCGGATAGGCCAGTGCGCGGTTGCCGGCGGTGTGCGGCCCCTTGCCCCAGCGCTCTTCCGCCGTTACCACGCCGGCCCCGCGCAGCAGCTGTGCGTCGGAAGATGCATCGCCGGGGATGTAGGTGATCTTCTGGGCCATCTCCTCGATGCCCAGGATAGGCCGGTTCGACGGGCTGTGATGCGGCCCGTAGTCCATGATGGAGCGCAGCCACACGCCAGCCAGCCGCGGGCTGAAGGGCTGGGCCACCGGCTGGCCGGCCAGGGGCGAGGTGTCATCCAGGTTGACCACCATCACGTGCGGATAGCAGCCCACGGCCTCGAAGAGGTTGCTCTGGAAGTCGAAACTGCCGTTCGGCCCGCGCGCCTCGATGACCTGCTGCACGGACACGCCATGCGGCGCATCCAGGAAGAAGTGCGCGCGGATGCGCTGGGCGATGGTCTCCAGCTCCGCTCGCACGCCGGTGGCGAGGCTGTAGCCCGGCGCCAGCAGGAACTTCGGGAACCAGCCGAAGAGCTGGAAGCACGCATAGGCCCACTTCAGGCCGGACGGTGAGCCATCGGCGGCGAACTGGCCGATGATGTCCAGATTGGTCACGGATGCGGGGTCGGGATTGCCGGAGCCATCCTTGTGCTGGTCGGGGTCGAAGACGTTGACCACCACGATGGTGCCGATGCCGGCAGGCCCGGCATGGTCGAAGATGGCATCCAGCGCCTGCGGGATGGTATAGCCGTCGCGCCAGGGGCCGAAGGCCGCAGCGGCATCCTCGCGCCGGCGGATGATGACGGGCCTGTTGATGTATTCGGCGCGCGCCGCGGCGTCGGCATGGGCCTCGTGCACCGGCGCGGTGCCCACCAGGAAGACGGTGGCGTATTTCAGCTCGCGCACCAGCTCGCCGCCGATGTCGCGCTCGACGATCTCCGGGCCGAAATAGGTGGCGTCAGGCATCGGTGTTCACCTCCTTGCTCTTGCGCCCGCGGCGGTTGGGCGTCTCGATCTCCTGCAGGTGGCCGGTGGCCACCCAGCACTGCACGGTGGGATGCTCCTCCGGCAGCTCCACCTGCCGGCCCGTGATCAGCCGCACCTCGATCTCCCGCCCCTCGTGGGTGAGCGTGAGGTGCTGCACCGGGCCGATCCAGCGATAGGTCTTCATGCTCCATCTCCTTGCGTGAACGTCAGTGGCCCGCCAGTGCGCGGGCGGATCTGATGCGCCGCCACCGCCGGCGCGGGCACGGACACTTCCACCTCCCACTGCCAGATGCCGGCCTCCTCGCCGGCCAGGCGATCGGCCACCATCCGGGCCGGCAGGCTGCCGGCGAAGCGGCGGTTCTGCAGCGCCTGGCGGATGCTCTCCAGCGCCGCGTAGCTGCCCGCCGGGCCGCGCAGCCCGCGCACATACAGCAGCACGGCAAAGCGCAGATCGCGATCCTGCCGGCCCGGCTCGGAGAGGCTGCGCGGCGCATCGAAGCGGCTGCCGGCGTAGTGCACCAGCGCCGCCAGCTCGTAGCGGGCCAGGTCGAAATCACCGGCATCATCGGGAAAGGCGGCGATGTAGGCGGCGGATGGCAGGGCGTCCTTGAGCGCATCCACCATCTGCTGCTCGATGTCGGCGATGATGCTCATGCCCGCCTCCACCCGGTGAGCGCTACATCGGCTCTCGACGCCGGCATGGCGGCGTGCACGCGGCCCACCGGCCCGTCAGGGCTGGGCAGCAGGCCCGGCGCCTCTGACGCCAGATCGACGCTGCCGTCGGCGATGCCGTGCAGATAATTCAGCGCGTCCTCGTAGCGCTTGCGCACCACCTCATCCACCGCACCACGATCACCGGCGCGGTCGCGCAGATACCACCGCGCAATGTCCGCCACCGCGCCTTTCAGCGCGGCGGGCACATCCGCGGCGGGCAGATTGGCCAGGGCGGGATAGCGGGCCAGACAGTGGCCATCGGCCAGCGATGCGGCGCGGGAGATGGCCGCGGCCACGCGCGGCTCGTCCACCTGCCGCCCGCCGGCGCTGTTCGGCCCGCCGATGCCGGCAATGGCCAGCACCTCGTCGCGCCCGAACAGCTCCACGAACTCGGCCACTGTCAGATAGTCGGTCATTTGCCCTTCTTGCCCTTCTGTTGCTCCCTGCCAGCACCGGCGTCGCCGCCATCGTCATCATCCGTGGGCAGCGGCTGGGCCTCGGCCAGCACGCCGGCGGCAATCAACGCCTCGGCCTCTGTCGGCAGCATCTTCACCTTGCTGCCGGGCTTGAAGCTCTCGCCATTGCGCAGCAGCGGCGAGAGCACCGCATAGGTCTGCTCCTTGCTCATTGGCTTGCCCTCCTTCAGGCCACGTTCTGGATCAGGAAGCCGGCATCCGCGCCGACGATGACCGGCGCATGCTCGGAAACCACGGGGTTCTCCCAGGAGCGCCGGTCAACGTTCCAGCCCCCCTTCTCCACCATCGGCGTGCCGCGCAGCTGATAGGTGTAGGCAAAGCTCGGCTCCATCACCGTGCGCCCTTTCGGCGGCACGTAGGCCAGGATCACGTCTTTGCCCCAGATGTCCTGCGCCGGTGCGTCGTCTGCCGCGGCGGCATCCAGAAACACGCCGTCGGCGGCCACCACCCGTGCCACGCCAAAGTATTCGGCCAGCATGTCGGTGGTGATGGACTTGTTGGATGTGTATTTGAACTGCTCCCTGATCACCGGATGCCGGCGCAGGGCGCGGAAGGCGGCAGGGCTGAGCAACATGGTGTTGGGCCGCCGGCCAATGCGCTTGCGCACCGTCTCGATGGCGTCATCCACCACCACCTGCGGCTTGGAGGCAGGGTCCGACCACAGGTCGGAACCGGACAGCGCCGTGGTGTGGCCGTTGGCATAGCTGGTGGTGGCGCGGGCCAGTTGCGCCGCTTCCACCTCGATGGACAGCAGGATCTTGTCGAACGCCACCTCCGTGGCCTGCTTCTCCAGGTCGATGCCCGGCCCCTTGCGCGCCTCGTCGGCCACCTCGTAGGGCACCACGGCCATCAGTCGCTCCTCCACCAGTGCATAGGGGCGACCGCTGTAGCCAAGCTGCATGCGCTCGGTCTGCGCGCCGGGAGCGCGGCGGGTGTTCTGCAGGCGGAAGCTTTCGCGGTTGAACTCGATCATGCGGCCGCCACGCTGCGCCACATCCACACGCGGAAACAGCACCTGCGCCACGAAGGCAGCGTTGCGGTAACCGCGGACGTGGCTGGTGAGCACGGGATCAACCACGCGGGCCTGTCGGGTGTTCATGGTCATGACAATAATCTCCTTCAGCGGATGAGAATGGTGACCGGCTCGCCGGGGTTGGCGGCATTCAGCGCCAGGCCGATGACGTTGCTGGCCGCGCCTTTCGGCACCGGCAGGCCGTTGGCATCGCTCACCACGGCATCACCGGCGGCAATGGCGGCCCCGGCAGTCATGGTGATCTGGCCGATGGCCAGCACGGGTACGTCATCGCCAGGCTCGGCATCGGCCATGGCCACACCCACCACCTGGGCATCGGCCCCGGCCTGGTGGCCGCCAATGTCCACGAAGTGATGGGCGGCAATGGCACCGGCGGCGCGGCGGGTGATTGTCAGTGCGGAAACATGCGTGTGCGCCATCGTCGATCTCCTCATGCGTTCGTTACGGCGGCCAGCGCCGCGTCGTAGTCATCGCTGCCGTGGCTGCGCATCCAGGCCAGCGCCTTGCGGTGCAGCTCCATGCGCGCGGGATCCACGGGCAGATCGTCCGGCGTGGCGAAATCCACCGGCGCATCGGTCTCGCCGCCTTCCGGGGCAGCCTCACCGAATGCCACGGCCTGCGGCAGCTTGTTCAGCAGCGCCTTCAGTGCCTCTGCCGGCGTCTGCTCCTCACCATCGGCGAAGCTCACCGCTTCCGCGCCGCTTTCCAGCGCCACGATCAGCTCCGCCGCCTCGTCCTTCAGCCCGCCGGCCAGGCGGCCCTCGGCCACCAGGGCAGCGGCGAACTGCTGCGCCTCCTCGCGGCGCAGGCGCGCTTCGCGCTCGGCCAGCTCGCGTTCGCGGCGGGCCAGCTCCTCCGGGTCAATGCCCGGCTTGTCCTTGCTCATCGGCTCCTCCTCGGTCTCGGTGTGATGGGGGGTATCGTTCTCAGGTGCGGCATAGGTCGGCGCGGCCTCGTCGGCATCGCGGGCGCGGCGCACGGCCTCGCGCTCTTCGGCGCGACGCTGGCTCTCCTCCAGCCAGTCGATGTAATGGCCGGGCACGGCCTTCTCGGCCTCCTCCAGGCCGAACTTGTCGATGATCCAGTCGCGCAGGCGCTGGAAGATGTCAGCGGCCAGCCCCACGTCCGGATCGGCCAGCTCGATGGTGATGGCGTCGTCATCCCCACCCAGCGCCACGGGCTTCAGCCCCGGCACCGCCGGCGCCGCCCCGCCCAGGAAGCCGACATGCTTCAGATACGGCTTGCCCGGGCGGGGGTTTGCCGGGGAGGCGGAGGGGAAGAGGGAGATGGAAATCTTCCGATAGCGCCCGGCCTTCACCGCCTGCTCGAAGGCCGGCTCGATGTCGCCGATGTCGGCATAGAGCCGCTCGGCCTGCGGATCCCATTCCAGGCGCTTCACCCAGCCGTAGGCCGGGCTGTCCGTCTTCGGGTGGCCCACCACCACCGGGGCGGGCGCGCTTTCGGGATCATAGCTCTCGGCCAGCGCCGCCACGTCATCGGGAGAATAGCTGACGGTCTGCCCGCCCAGCGCCCGAAAGGTGCCGGGCCGGAACACCTCGATGCGGCGGGTGTCGCCTTGGCTCTTGTCCTGCTCGCTCATGCAAATCGCCCTCACGGATTGCACCGTCAGGGCGACATTGGCGGATCATGTGGTCAGGGGCAGGCGGAAGGGTTCCGTCTTTATGCTAAAGTTGCACCATACCATCTGATTCTTAGGAGGCACGCGATGTCAAACAACCCAGCTTTTAAAAGCATTGAAGTAGATTTTGATGCACTTCTTCTCGACCTTGGGAATCCCCGCATCTATGCATGGAGACCCTCGAACCAGGCCGAAGCGATAACGGCCATTATGGAGGCGAGAGGAGATCACACTTATAACCTTGCCAAAGACATTGCACAAAATGGCCTGGGCACCCCACCCATTATCGTTATGCCATTCAAAGAAGAAGGGAAATTTGTTGTTATGGATGGCAACCGGCGCATTGCGGCCATGAAGATATTGGCGAATCCAGATCTGGCTCCGGAAAAATATAGGAAGCGCTTATCTGAAGCTGCTCATAAGCATGACTTTGACCTGCCCGAGAAGCTCATGGTTAGCTTCTCTACAGATTCTGAGGCTGTCGCTCGAGAAATTATGCGCCTGCATACAGGTGAACAGGAAGGCGTTGGCCAGGTTGCATGGTCACCTTTGGAACAGGAAATGTTTGCTTATCGCCACGACCTGAAACTGAAGTATGATCTTGCCACAAAATTCTTGATTGCTGCCAACCACCTTGGCGTCACCAATATCCATTCAGAGAATTTCATACAAAAATTCCCGATAACGACGCTGGGCAGGTTTCTTACTAAAGAGCGGCTCAATAAAATAGGCATTGATGTCTCCACCCCAGAAAACCCCACATTTTTCGGAGATAACAATGTCGTCAAATTCCGTATGCGGAAAATCATCACGGATATGTTGAAAGTAAAAGTTCACGTAAGCGCAGAAGGGACCAAAAAGGGAGCAAAAAGTATTCGCAACACAGATGATCAGAAAGCCTATCTGCAAGAAGTTTTACAAGAAGATCATAGTGGAAAGACATTCGTTCCTGAAACCACGAATGAACTATCGACAGCGGGTATTGTGCAGAAGCAAGCCACCACTCGTAATGTGCGTCCTACACCATCAGACCCCTATGACAGAAAACGTCTAATCCCTAGAGGAAAAACGGATAAACTCGGCATTAGTATCGACAGGCAAGCACCAGACAAAGTCCAAGCTGTCTACAGAGAGCTAACAAAACTCAATCTGGAAGAAACTCCAATGGCAGCCGCCATTCTCTGTCGAACGTTCTTGGAATTAGCAGTTGATCTTTGCATTGAAAAACACAATATTAAAGCTAAGCAACCAAAGCTTGCCAGCAAAATGCAGGCGTGCGCTGCACACCTGTTTGGGAAAGAATCAGATGGATACAAGAAAATAGCTCCGTTATGGGGAGAACATCACTTTTTATCCGTTCGCACCCTTCATCAAATCGTGCATGCATCCAACTTTCCAGCAAGCAATCGGGATGTATGCATGTTTTGGGAACAACTCTTGCCATTCTTACGCGCCTGTCTTGAGTAGAGTGCGCCGCGTGGCATAAGGTGGGCATGGCGGTTCGAAGCTGCTGCCCCACACCATCAATTCCCGCCCTGTTCCCCGTGTGCTGTTGTTAGCCGTGTAGTGAATTTCGAATACGCACATTGGACATCCGGCATAGAGGCAGCGCACCTCTTCACAATCGTCATAGGTTAGCACCCATGGCGTGCGAAGTCTTTTCACCTTTTCTGCTAGCCGTGCATGATCCGCAGACTTGTAATAGTTACGGTAAAGGCGGCGTGCGTTGCGGAAATATGGTGGATCCAGATAAAGCAAGTGCCGTTGAGGAAACTGTGGAACTTTTTTTCCAGGAACTCTTCTGCATCCATTCCGAAAATGCTTATCCTTCCGGAAAGCCTGCTGATCATCTGCAGTTGACGGATTAAGGTTTCTCGATTGAAGCGTGCATCGATGCCATATTTTCCGTTTTGGTTCTTGCCACCGATGGGGCCACCGCGAAGGATGCCACTTCGAGATGTGCGATTGAGATACAAAGCCGCAAACCCAAGCTCAAGGGTGTCCTTTCCTTCTGGATTGAGATAGATTGCCCTTTGTCGAGCATGTTCCTCAACATTCAAGGGAATATGTCGAACAAGGGAAATCAGCTCTTTTGCATGGTCTTTCACTGACAGCCAGAAAGCATGGATGGCCGGGTCAGCATCATTGATGACCACATGATTGACGTGCTCTTGAACCAAGAGCAGCATCGCTATGCCGGCTCCCCCAGCAAAGGGCTCCACATACCATCCACCTGCCAGCCCATTGTGGTGAAGGGCTCGCAGCATCCACTCGGCCAAGCGCGCTTTGCCTCCCGGATATCTGAAAGGTGTGTAGCTTTGCATGTGCACTCATATAGCCAATAAAAACGGTGCTGGCCACCCCTAAGAAAGCTCGCACCACAAATGCCGCTTCCAGCCCCGCTGACGGGGGTGCTGACGGGGGCAACGGATTTTCTGGTGGTGTGGGTGCGGAAAAGGCTTGAGGGCGTCAGCGGGCGCGGAAATCGCGCCGTGGCCGGTCATCACTTCAGGCGCGATTGCAGCCAGCCCTCCAGGGCCTCCAGCACGTCCGCGGCATCTTCCACGCCAATGCCCAGATAGGGACGCGCGGGAATGACCGCTCGCTTCACGAATGGACACTTCCGGAAACACCATGATTTGGCCGTGCTGGCTGGCAGGGGGAGCTTGATTGGCGGCTTTTGTGGTCTTCGGGCCTGGAAAGCGGGGATTTTGTTTCATTTTTCCTCAAACAGGCGCACTTCTCCTGTCGAGCCAGCACCATCGCTTCATGTTGTAGGCCATGTTGGCAAGAGTGATCATGGCTTCCGCCCGGCGCAAGCCGATGGTGCGGAT
>JAJRRZ010000049.1 GCA_024279045.1 Alphaproteobacteria bacterium | reverse complement strand
CGCTCCAGATATTCCTTCGCGCGGCTCTGGATTTCCTCGGCGAACTCCTCGTTCAGCCCCTCGATGCTGGCGATTTCGGCCAGATCGACATAAGCCAGCTCCTCCACCGAGGTGAAGCCTTCCGAGGCCAGCAGTTGCGCCAGCATCTCGTCCACGTCCAGCGCCTTCATGAACAGCTCGGTCATCTCGGTGAACTCGCGCTGGCGGCGTTCGGCCTCTTCCTCCTCGGTCATGATGTCGATGTCCCAGCCGACCAGTTGCGAGGCCAGCCGCACGTTCTGCCCGCGCCTGCCAATGGCCAGGGAGAGCTGATCCTCCGGCACCACCACGTCGATGCGGTTGGCATCCTCGTCGAGCACGATCTTGCTAACCTCCGCTGGGGCCAGGGCATTGACCACGAAGCTCGCCACATCCGGCGTCCACTGGATGATGTCGATCTTCTCGCCGCCCAGCTCGTTGACCACCGCCTGCACGCGCGAGCCACGCATGCCGACACAGGCGCCAACGGGGTCGATGCTGGGGTCATGTGAGCGCACGGCGATCTTCGCCCGCGAGCCGGGATCGCGCGCCACGGCAGCGATCTCCACCGTGCCGTCGTAGATTTCCGGCACTTCCTGCGCGAACAGCTTGGCCATGAATTCCGGCCTGGTGCGCGACAGGAAGATCTGCGGCCCCTTCTGCTCGCGGCGCACGTCGAAGATGTAGGCGCGCACCCTGTCGCCCGCCTGGAAATGCTCGCGCGGCAGCGTCTCGCGCCGCGGGATGATGGCCTCCGCCCGGTTGAGATCGACCACCACATTGCCGAATTCCGCACGCTTGACCACGCCGGAAGCAATCTCGCCGACCTTGTCCTTGAACTCGTTGTATTGCCGCTCGCGCTCCGCCTCGCGCACGCGCTGCACGATCACCTGCTTCGCGCTCTGCGCGGCGATGCGCCCGAACTCGATGGGCGGCAACTCGTCGGTGATCTCGTCGCCGATCTCGACATCCGGCTTGATGCGCCGCGCCTCTTCCAGCGTGATCTGGCGGTGCTTCTCCTCGTCATCCACCTCTTCCACGACGGTGCGCACGCGGCGCAGCGTGGTTTCGCCGGTTTTCGGGTCGATGTGGGCGCGGATGTCCAGCTCCGAGCCATAGCGCGAGCGCGCCGCACGCTGGATGGCCTCTTCCATGGCCTGCAGCACGACCTGCTTGTCGATGTCCTTCTCGCGCGCCACCGCCTCGGCGATGCGCACCAGTTCCAGCTTGTTGGCGCTGATGGCGTTGCTCATGTTCATTGCCTCCGTTTTGCCCGTGAATCCCGTGAATGCCGCCTGCCCCCGCCCTGCGGTTGCACAGGCCCGTCCTCGATGCTGCCGTCCATGCCCTTGCGGCCCTTCGCGCGCTGCTGCGCGGCCTGCATCAGGGCATCGGTCATGACCAGCCGCGCCTCCTCGATGTCGTCGATGGGCAGGCCGATGAGCACATCATCCTCGCCCGCCTTGCCGCCAGCGTCTTCCGCGGCAATGAACAGCCGCACCTCGCCGCTGTCGGCATCGAAGCCTTCCAGCACGCCGCGGAAGCGCTTGCGCCCGTCGATCGGCGTGATCATCTCGATCTTCGCCACGTGCCCGGCATGACGCTCGAAATCCTCTTCGCGCACCAGCGGGCGGGCGATGCCGGGCGAGGAAATCTCCAGATTGTATGCACCGCGGATGGGATCCTCCACATCCAGCAGCGGCGAAACGGCGCGCGAGATTTCCGCGCAGTCGTCGATGCTCAACGTGCCGTCCGGGCGCTCGCACATGATCTGCAGATCGCGCCCGGCCATGCGCACGCGCACCAGCCGGAAGCCCATCGATTCGATGAGCGGCTCGACGAGCTTCGCCACCTCTTCCGCCACGCCCACCTCGCGAGCGATGCGCCTGTCGTCGTTGTTCGCCATGACCTTTACTGGCCCGCACAAAAAACAAGAGCGGGCCCGGAACCGGACCCACCCTCCGCGTTCATCCCCGATGTCAGGCCGACAGCCGAACACCGGAGGTATGGAGTTCGTGCGCCTCATATAGGCCATGCACGGCGGCAATGCAAGCGCTCCGCTTGACAATGCGCGCCTCGCCGGGGCATATGGGCGGCACCGAACGGCAGGGGCGGGCAGGTCATGGCGATCTGCTCGCCCCATCCCGTTGCCCAAGGCCAGAACGACAACCACAAAAGCCCGCCCCTCGCCACCAGGGCAAAGGCGATGGCGGCGCCGCGCGGCACGGGTGCAAGAACAAAATACAAGCAAGGAGAAAGGCCGATGTATGCCATCGTCAAGACCGGCGGCAAGCAGTATCGCGTATCGCCGGAAGACATCATCCGTGTGGAAAAGCTCGACGGCGAGCCGGGCGACGTTGTGGTGCTGGAAGAGGTGCTGATGGTTGGTGCCGACTCCGGCGTGGAAGTGGGCGCGCCGCTGGTTGAAGGCGCTGCCGTTTCCTGCGAGATTGTCGAGCAGGGACGGGCGAAGAAGATCATCATCTTCAAGAAGAAGCGCCGCAAGCACTATCGCCGCAAGCGTGGCCACCGGCAGCATTTCACGGCGCTGAAGGTGCTGGAAATCCTCACCGGCGGGGCGAAGCCCAGCGCCAAACCGGCGGCGAAGAAGACCGCCGCAAAGCCGAAGGCCGAAAAGAAGGCCGGTGCGGAAAAGGCCGATACGAAGAAGGCTACGCCGAAGACCGCGCAAAAAGAGGCCGGGGCCAACAAGAAGGCCGACGGTTCGGACGACCTGTCGCTGCTTTCCGGTGTCGGCCCGGTGCTGGAAAAGAAGCTGCACGAGGCCGGCATCACGTCCTTCAGGCAGATTGCCGAGCTGACGCCGGAGGCGGCGAAGGAACTGGACGAGAAGCTGAACCTGCGCGGGCGCATCGAGCGCGAGGAATGGATCGAGCAGGCCAGGGAGCTGATGGCCGGCAAACCGCCGCGCGCCAAGGTAGACCAGAAGAAGGCCGCGCAGAACGAGAAGAAAGACAAGTAAGGCAGCACACGGGCCCGTTTCCCGAGGGCAGACGGGGGAGCGGGCCGGGCCTGTGCGCTTCAGCGCAGAATACAACAGGCCCGCTGCCCCACCCGGGCACCTTGCCCACAATATCCGGGTGGCCGGGTGGGGGAGCGGGCCGGAGCCGCGCGCTTCAGCGCAGAATACAAGAAGGAGCCTTGAACCATGGCACACAAGAAAGCAGGCGGTTCGTCGCGCAACGGACGCGATTCGGAAAGCAAGCGTCTGGGCGTGAAGAAGTTTGGCGGCGAGCACGTCATTCCGGGCAACATCATCATCCGCCAGCGTGGCACGAAGTGGCACCCCGGCGCAGGCGTGGGCCTGGGCAAGGACCACACCATCTTCGCGCTGGTGGAGGGCAAGGTGAAGTTCCACACCAGCCGCGGCGGACGCAAGTTCGTTTCGGTGGTGCAGGGCTGAGAAAACACGAACAAACATGGGCAAGGCGGCGCGCTCCACACCGGGGCGTGCCGCCTT
>JAJRRZ010000048.1 GCA_024279045.1 Alphaproteobacteria bacterium | reverse complement strand
GCGCGCCCAGGCTGGCCACACCCTGCGCCAGCAGCGCAGCCAGCGCTGCCCAGATGGTCGTGGAGCGCGGCGGCGTCTTGTGGCTGGTGGGGATCTCGGCCTCCGCCACCTCCGGCGGCGGTGCCGGCGCGGGGTTGACCACGCGCTCATCCGTGCGCGGCTCCGCCGGTTCGTCCACCACCTCGACGCCGAGCCCATTGCTCATGGCGGCCAGCTCCAGCGCGGTTTCGAACTCCTGCGCGGCGCCAGCGATGAGCCGCGCCTTGTCCAGGCCGTTCACAACGCGGCGCGCGCCCACGTAATCGCAGCGCGCATTGTTGATGTAGTCGGCCAGCTTGCGGCCAGTGAACAGCCCCTCCAGCAGGCCGATGAACAGAATGCGCGCGGCAATCTCCGGCTGCATGGCCAGCTCCGGATTGCGCTCCAGGTCGACGCCCAGCCGCTGGCCCAGCTTGCGGTAGTTGCGCCGCCAGGTGATTTGCACATAGCCGCGCCCGAAGTAGGCATGGCCGGTATCCGCATGCACTTTCGCATAGGCCAGCACCGTCTTGCGCCGCCGGGCGGAGAGCCTGCGCGCCCATTTACGCAGCCGAGCGATGGCCTGCCGCTCGGAGCGTGCCAATGTTTCGCGCACCGGCTGCATGGTGTGGGCCGTCTCATGCCAGGCAGTAGCCAGCGCATAGGCCAGATGACGCTGATCACCGCTGGCGTGTTCGCGCTCCCACACCCGCAGCAGCGCCTCCATGCCCTGCACCTGCGCCACGGAGAGCCGCCCGCGGAACAGCGCGCCGCGCAGGTGGCGGAAGAAGGCGGCACGGTCGTATCTCTTCTGGACTCCGCTCATTGGCCACCCTCCCGCAGAATCTCAGGGCGCAGCAAGTCGGCCTTGCCGTCAGCGCCACGCAGCGCCTGGTGCTGGATGACGGCGAAGGTCATCCAGCCCAGCGCGATGATGGCGGCGGCTATCAGGACAGCAGCGATGATGATGCCGATGAAGTCGGGCTGACGCATGTGATTATCCTCCGGTATTGTCCGGAGGATGGGCGATGGAGCGTAAGGATGCAGGCGGAAGGCTTCCTGCTGATGCGTCAGGCGGATTTCTTGTCGTCGAACAGGCGCAGCTGGCGCGGGTCTGGCCGCTGGGCAATGGCGCGGCCAGAAAGATGGCGGCGCACCTGCCGGTCGGTAATGCCCAGCCGCCGCGCGATCTGCTGGGTGGTCAGGCCATCATCGGCCAGGCACTGCACGCGGCGGCGCGTCTCGCCCGGGCGCGGACAGGTGCCCTTGGCGATGTATAGTCGATCCCGCGGGAAGGTGGCGCAGAGCTGCTCCAGCATCTCCCGCGGCAGCTCGGCCAGCGGCCCGGAGGTGGGCGGCGTTTCCGGGATGACGATCTCCAGCCCGCCACAGGCCGCGCGCAGGGCGCGGGCCACCTCCGCCCCCAGCACCGCCGCCACATCGGCCAGATCGCCGCTGAACTCGTCGCTCATCGCCACCTCCGCCGCTGCTGCCTTGCGCGGCCAATTCAACCACGCAAGGCATTCTCGTGCATTATATCATGGGCTTGCCGCCTGCACACACTGGCTGTCCAGCGCATCAAGCGCCGCAGACAACTCCTCCGTGAGCAGATCGAGCAGGAAAGCCAGCGCCTCGCGATCGATGCAGCTCAAGTCCGGCTCTGGCACCATCAGGTCGCTGACTGCCTGCAGCGCACGACGCACCTCATACAGGCGATACAGGGCATCCTGCCTGTTCATGCCGCCACCTCCTGCCGCCGCTGGTTGAGCCGGCGCGCCGCCTGCTGCTGGCGTGGCAACAGCGCGGAACGCGAGATGATGCCCAGCGCCTCCATGCGCCGCAGATGCCGCCGCAAGGTGGTGGGATGCACGCCCAGCAGGCGGGCGATCTCGGTGTTGGGCAGCGGCTGGCCGCGATGGTCGCGATATTGCCGCAACTGCAGAATGCGCCGCCACAGCGGGCGCTGGCGCAAGGCCTCCTCGGCAATGGCGCGCGGATCGGCAGCCGCCTGCGCCAGCAGGTGCTTGGCCCAGCGCCGGAACGCCGCCGCCCGCGCCGTGCGTGCGAACATCCCCAGCAACATGCAGCCCGTGGGACTGAAGACGAGGGCGGGCTTGATGCCAGTAACTGTCGTCAGATTGACGACGGTTACATCAATGCCAGTTTCAAACTCGTGCTTGTTGCGCTGATAGACGCGCAACAGGTTCTTGCGCGCATCGCTGAAGCCCAGCGCCCGCCCAATCTGCTCGGCGGTGAGCCACACCTCACCATCCTTGTGGATGAGCGTGAGTTCCTGCCCCTCGAACAGGGTGCTGGTGATGGGATAGTTGGTCATGGTCTTTTCTCCTCGTGCAAATTCAGGCCACCCCTCCGCTGCCAACCGAAAGGGTGGCCGGGACACAGCGGGTTGGCAGACCGCGGCACGAGGGACGCGGCAGGGGTTTCCCCCTCCCGCTGCGCCCGACCATAGAAAACGCGCACATCAGGGCGATGGCGCGCTGGACGCCTCGTGCTTTCGGGCTGCCAAACCCGGCCCCGCCGTTTTCGCGAGGCGTCCACATGGTGCCAGACTTTGCACATTCCGTCAAATGCGCTAGATTGCGCCATCGATTATGAAATGATGGGAGGTTGCAATGCGGCACATCATTGTCTGCTTGCTGGCCACGGTGTTGGCTCTGCCTGCAGCAGCCAAAGAAAGTCTTCAGCCATGGCAGGAAACTGCAAAGAAATTGATCTTGAAGGAGTTTCCCAGAGCAAAAGATGTTGGATGGCCCAATGGCACACTTTCCTTGTGGATTTTCATGTACACGCCCAAATTCAACTATGCCTACGATACAGTAACCAGCAACTTGATATGTCCAATCTTGGAACGAGCCGGAAAACCTAAAAAGACATTTGTTATCGTTACCTATTGGAGCTTTGAAGGCTGGGCCGTTGGTAACAGCCGTATACTTGCCAAGGCCCCTTGTAAATGAGGGCATTCCATGAAAATGATCAAACACATTCTTTGCTTTTTTTTCGCTGCAGCTCTTGTGTTTCCTGTTGCCGCGGCAGGAAAGCTCCAACCTTGGCAGGAGTGCATCCTCTTGGGTCATGCCGGCGCGCCGAAGGGCAAGCTGAAGATGGTAGAAATCTACGACCCCGCCACCTTCCGCGCCTATCTGGAGAAGACCGGCTCCGGCTCCAGCATGGGCATGGCAGCTTGCAGGTAGCATCACCTCTCCCCCTCACACATCCTGGCGATGAGCGTCGCGTATCCAGCGATGTCTTGCCAGTGATCGGCGTGCTCGGCATCCCCGGCGATGATGCGGGCGATCTTCACCGCGATCATGTCCAGCGCCACCACAGCCTCCACCGGCAGGCGCTCATGGCCGGACGAGCAGCGCAACGTGTGCTGAATGGCGTTGGCCAGCACGGCCACATGGCTGAAGTCCCCATGCGTGATCTCGCGCTCGGCCAGCAGATCGTCAATGCCGCTCATGCCACCTCCTCCCAGACCACGCCGGATCGCTCGCCCATGACCTTCAGCGCCTCGATGACAGCATTGGCTTCTTCTGGCGTCAGCCATTCCGGATCCTCCACTCCTGTCTGACGCTTCACGAAGGCGCGCAAGGAGCTGCGCCGCCGGTCGCGCCAGATGCCGCGGCGCTTCAGCTCCGCCCACATGGCCCAGACCTTGCGCACGTGCGGCTTGCGGCTGGGGCGGATGCGCCGGCGCTTCCAGCCGCGACGGGCGAACTCGTCCAGCACCGCGCGCAGCTGCGCATCGCTGGCCTGGGCTGCCGAGGAGACCCCGGCGATGCGCTTCAGCACCGCGCGGTAGGTCTCCTCATCCAGCCCCAGCTCCTTCGCCGCGATGTGCACCTGCGCCAGCAGCCGCCGGCGCGTTTCGGGCACGGCCATATCACACCTCCTTTCCGCTAAGATCACCCTCGAAGAAGGGCTCCACCACGAAATCCTCGCCCGCCGAGCCGACCTTTATGCCGGGAATGCCGGCCACGGCCTCCGGCTCCTCGCGGATGGCCTCACGGTTGACGTCCTCGCGCACGCGGATGAACTGCGTCAGTTCGGCATCCTTCAGGCGCTGCAGCACCTGCTCCTTGCCGCGGATGGTTACGCTGGGCGGACGCAGCCGCCACTTCACCTCGCCGGTGGTCAGGCGCACGTATTTCACCTTGCCGCCCTGGGTGAGCTTCTTGCGGTTGGCCTCCGCCCAGATGCGCACGCCTTCCGTCAGCGCGGTGCGCTCATCGATGAGCGGCTTAGCCTGAGCCTCGTAGCGCTCTTTCACCCGCGCCAGCTCCTCCTTCATGTCCAGGTTGATGCGCTCGATCTCGCGGGTGAGATCGCCGATCTTCGCCACCATGTCTGCGGCCTCGTCCATGTCTTCCGGCACCGGATAGTTGCTGGCCGCCGTTTTCACTCTTGCTTTCACCATGTCATCTCCTCCTTTCTTCTACTCCCGCTGATGGACAAGCTGGCGCGGATGCGCTCCTGCCAACTGATGCGCGGCTGGCTGCGCTGCTTATCAGTGGCCGAACGACCCGGCAGTGGGTCGCCCAGCAGTTGTTGCGTGAGGGTGCGTCCGCGCGGCACGTGCATTCGCATGCTGCCAGACATCGGCACCTGCCGCGGCAGGCGCGTCGGTGGCGGCGCGATGCGCCGAATCCTGCCCTGCTGCTGCCTGCGCTCGCGGATGCGCTCGTGTTCGCGTCGCCAGGCCTCTACCTGCCGGACATGGCGGCGGCGCATGGCCGCCAGATAATCCTGCAGCGTCGGCGGCTCCTGCGGGACGGGATCGCCCAGCCGCGCCTGCACGGCGGCATCGCAACGCTCGGCTAACATCAGCAATTGCTGCCCATGCTCGGGGTATGCCAGGTGATCCCGGCGACCAGCCCGCAACGCATCGATTTTTTGCACGGCATGCAGCACCGTCGTGTGATCACGCTGCAGCAGCTGGCCGATGCGCGTCAGGCTCAGGCTCGTGTGGCGCTTGGCCAGCCACATGGCCACCTGCCGCGCATGCACAACGTGCTGCGCCCGCCGCGCCGACAGCAGCTCGGGACGGCTGACGCCAGCCTCGCGGCATACCGTGCGGATGATGAGCTCGATTACCGTCATGCCGCATCTCCCCCATCGTCATCATCCGCCAGCCGCCCAGGCATGGATACCGGATTTGGCTGCCGCCAGGATGAATGCCGCCGCGCCGCGCGCCGCGCCGGAAACGGCACCACCTGCCCATGATCCAGGCATGCCGCCAGCCGGCGTTCCAGCGCCTCAGCCGCGTCGGTGGCGAACTCCAGCGCCTGCACCAGGCTGCTCAGCGCCTCGCCGCTGATGATCACCTGCCCATCCGCCAGCTCGTGGCCGCGGAATTGATCGCGCATGGTGCGCAGCACATTGCTCAGTCTTTCAGGCTGCATGGTCATGATCCTTCTCTTCTCCCTCGCAGTGTCTCCAGGCCGTGCAAGCCTTGCACGCCCGCCAATGTTTCAGATCCGCCGCCGAGCCCAGCGGCATGGGGCGCTGCCGCCAGCGCCGGCATTCATCGATGTGCATCGCCGCATCTGTGTGCGGACAGGCGATGCTGCGCCCCAGCACGCCCAGCACGCGGGCGCGGATGCGCGATGTGTCGCCGCGATATGTGCCGTTCAGCACCCCGCTCACGGCTGGCCGCGAGTAGCCGATGCGCCGCGCCGCCGCGCTGATGGAGGTGCGCTCGGCCTCCGCCCGCAGCAGGGCGATCCAGTCTGCCTCAGGCTGCCTGCTCATGATCGCCCTCCTCGCCGATGATCTCGCCAGTGTTGCGGTCGAGCACCGATCCATCGCGCCGCACGGTGGGCGCCTGCGGCCCGCTGTCCCGCACCAGCATCCAGCGGATGAAGCCGTTGCTGCCCGGTGCGGTGCCCCGCTGGCGCACCGGCAGCCGCCGCACATAGCCGGCCTGCTCCAGGGCGCGCAGGTAGCGGTGCAGATTGTCCGCGGAGCCGCCGCGGGTGCCTGGCCGAGCCGCCAGCCGCAGGATCTCCGGCACCGTGAACTTCCCGCTCATGCGCATGGCCGCCCATGCCCGCTGGCGGAAGGAGTTGCGGCGCGGGCGGGTCAGCCCGCTGTGCCGCTTTTGCGGGCCGGAGCGGATCACCTCGCCGTCCCTAGCTGACTGCATGCCGCGCTCGGTGAGGCGGAAGCACCCGCGCTCCACCCGCTCCGCCAGTCCGCGCAGGATCAGCCGGCACATGGTGGTGGAGACCTTTTTGCGGTCGATGCCTGCCATCTCCGCCAGCTCGGCAATGGTGCGGCAGCCGCCATCGGCCAGCGCATCTCGAACTGCCATCTGCCATGTCGCCACGCCGCTCATGCCGCCGCCCTCCCGCTGCCGGTGGCAGCCGCTGCGGTAGGCACGCGGATGGGCTGGCCGCTCTTGCGGTCGTTGACGATCACCTGGCCAGCCATCTCCGCCAGTGTCAGCCCGCGCTCGGCGTCCGCTGGCGGGTTGCGCAGGCCGAATCGCTCGATGTGGGCGATGGCCTCCTTGATCTCGCGCGTGTAGCCGCGGGTGACGCGGCCCACGTAGGCCGCCAGATCATCGGCCACCGGCACCTCGCACAGCCCATCCAGCAGCGCGCGCACATCGCGCTCGTCCGCAGGCTCGAAGCGCACATACTGGCCGATGCGGCTGGCCACCTGCGGATAGCGCACCAAGGCATCGCGCACCCGCCCCATGCCCACAAGCACGATGGGCAGCTCTAGCGTGTCGGAGATATCGCGCACAGTCTCCATGATGCGCCCGTTGCGCGCCACGTGATCGGCCTCGTCCACCACGATGCCGAACGGACGCTGGGCAATCACCGCATCACCCTGCCGGTCGGCCAGCATCTCCAGCGCCATGCGGAACTGCCGCTCGAAGGCGTGCGGGGCGGTAGCCCCCAGCTCGCCGATCAGCTCGCGCATGAACCAGCACGGCGTCCACTCCTTCTTCGCCCGCAGGTAGATGCTGCCGGTCTGCGCCGCCCAGTGGCGCATCACCGTGGTCTTGCCCAGGCCGGGCGGGCCATCCACCACCATCAGGCAGGCTTCCGCCGCGCCGCGGCGCTCCACCTGCCCCAGCGCCTGCTGAAAGCGCCGCACATTGGCCGTCTCGACAAATGCTGTTTTCATCGTTATGCTCTCCTCATCATCTCGTCGTCAGTGAGATGCTTTCACTTGGCCGCAGCGGGTGTCGCCGCTGTGGCCGTTTCATTTGACGCACGCACACTCACCTCGCCGCGGCTGGCCGCCGGCATCTCGATGCCGACCAGTCGCAGCAGGTCTTCCTGGGAAATCCCTTCCGATTGCAGCCAGCCCAGGGTGGCCGGGCTGTCCAGGTAGTCCAGCACCGCGGCGCGATCCTGCGCCGTCATCTCGCCCGGATGATCCAGCAGCCAGCGGGCGTGCTCCACCTCGTCGGCAAACACGGGCCGCCCGTCAGGCCGCTGCTGTATCGGCGCCGCGGCTGACGGCTGCGCCTCGATCTCCACCGCTGCCGGCTGCACATCCAGCGGCTGCTGCTCCACCCCCACGGGCCGCATCTCCACCACGTTGAGTGGCTTTTCAGCCCGCGCCTCGATGAGCCCGGGGCGCAGCTGCTCTTCCAGCGCATCGATCTTGCGCTGCTTGCGGGCGATGGCCGCCTGAACGCGGCGCTTTTCCGCCTGCTCGATGACGCTCTCGGGGAAGTAGGCGCGCTTGTGGCCGTCCCAACGCGCCACGCAGATCAGTGCACCAGGCGCCAGCTCGCCATCCACCCGCGCCACCTCGCGCACCCACACTTTTGAGGCATCCTGCAGGTCGTAGCCCACGAACACCTTCTGCCCGTGCAGCTCCTCCAGCTCCGGCGCGAAGTAGTCCTGGCTGGCGAAGCTCACCAGTCCGCGCCGCACTTGGCGAATGACCATCGGGCGGAACAGATCGTCGGCCTCCGCTGGCGAGACAGTGAGCGGCTCGAAGCCCGCCTGCACATGCGCTGCCCAGGCCTCGTTCGGGCTCATGTGGCGCATCCGCCCGCTTTCATCGTCGCGGATCTTCGGCAGCGCCGAGTGAGGCCGGTCGTTGTAGCGGTTCACGTAGTCCAGCGCCGCGCGCACGAACCCCTCCCACGCCGGCAGCCGCCGCGAGCGCCTCAGCTTGCGGATGTCCGCCCGCGTGGCCAGATGCACCCGCCGCGCCGCCTCGCCGTCCATGCCGGCGCCCATGTAGGTGGGCAGCTCCCGCGCGAAGCGGTTCCAGTGCTTCTGCACCGCCTCCACGATGCCGCGCGCCTGCGCATTGCGCGGCAGGGAGTGCGCCTTGGTGATGCCCAGACGGGCACACAGGCCCGTAACGTCATCGTCCAGCAGCTGGTTGCGGTATCCGGGGCCGCGATCCACGTAGAAGATGGCCGGAATGCCGTGCTCCACACAGGCCCGGCGCAGTGCATCAGCCACCTCGTAGCGGTTTTCCGAGATGCCGAAGCTCACGCCGACGATCTTGCGCGTCGCCACGTCGATGATCGTGGTGATCTCCGGCTTGAAGGGCTTGTGGCTGACGGGGTGCTCCACCTCGGCATCGAAGGTGGTTCCGTCCGCCGAGTAGATGGTGGTCGGCTGCAGCGCCGAGGTGTCGCGCGCCACATAGGGCAGATACTTGCGGATAGCCAGCCTCCCCTCGCGCCCCTGCTCGCGCGCCGGAATGGACAGCCGCTTCAGCACCCGCCGCACCTGGTCGTAGCTCGGCGGCGTCAGCCCGTCGCGCGCCATCATCTCCAGCGCATGCGGAATGGAGGGCTTCTGCGGACGCTGGTAGTAGCGCAGGAAGTCCGGCAGCCAGGCAATCTCCTCCAGCGCCCGCTCGCGCTTCTTCGGGCGCGGCGCCAGGGCCTGCAGCCCGCCTTCGCGAAGTTGCCGCGCCCACTGCTGCAGCGTGCGCAAGCTCAGCCGCTTGCGCTCGCAGGCCCGCCCGGCGGCGCGCGCCAGGTCGTCCGGCAGCCTGCCGGCCTCGTGATCCTGCACGATGGACAGCAGCGCCCGACGCTCGCGCCAGCCGTGGCGCACGCGGCGCGCCTCCGCCTCTGTCAGCAGCGCGGCGCGCGCCTCCATCACCATCCGCTGCCGCGCGCTCAGCGTCTCCAGCCCCTGCTGGCTGATGCGCTGCAGCTCCTGGCCGCGCACCTCGCGGGTGGCCACCTCGGCGCGGCGTGCCAGCAGATCGGCCCGCGCATCATCGGGCAGCAGGTCTGTGTGATATTCCCAGCCACCGCCGCGCCCGGCGCGCCGGCGCGAAAGCGTCGGATGCTCGCGCCAGCCATTCCGCTTGGCCATGATCTGAATGGCCCGTTCTGTGGCCGGCATTCCCGCCAACCGCAGTTCGGCCAGCTCCTTTGCCGTCAGCCAGTCCCGGGAGAGCAGCTCGGTCATTGGCCCACCCCTCCCAGATCGCTGACGATCCGTCGCAGTAGGCGCTGCATTTCCGCTGCCGATGCATACTGGCAAGCCTGCTCAATCTCCACGCTGCTCGCCCAGCCCACGAAGCGGCTGCGGCAATAGCAATGCACCCGCCAGGACTCGCATGTGCGGCGCTCCTTCACCTGCCGCGCCTTCGCGCCGCACACCGGGCAGCCATGTTTCAGCAGCCGATCCATCACGCGGTATGGCGAAGAGGTTTCGATGTGCGTCATCTCCGCTTCCTCCACTTCGCCGCCAGCGCCTGCTTGCGGCGCTCTATCTCCCGTTCGGCCTCCTCCAGCCGCCACAACTCGATGATCTCTTCGTATTCCTTGGGCATCACCGCGAAGCCGAACATCTCCGGCAGCAGACTCAGCAGCCGCCAGTCCTCGGTGGCATGAATGAGCGCCGCAAACCGCGGCAGGTTGATCTGGTGGCTTTCGCGGGCTTCCGATGCGTAGGCGTCCAGCATGTTGCGGCTCACCGTCTCGCCCAGCCACTCGCTCATGCGCTCGGCCACCTCCTCGCGCGTCATGCCACACTCCTTCAGCGCCAGGCTGATGGCTCGCGCAAAGCGGGCGTTCAGCGTATGCGCCCGCACCAGCGGCTCCTCGAAGCGCACCGCCGGCGGCTGCCAGCTCAGCAGGTCGAGCGTGAACCTGTCGCGCGGATCCCGCACCATCACGCCGCCTCCCTGTCAGTCAGCCGCCGCGCCGGAGCTGTTCGAGTCCGCTGCTGGCTTTTGACTTTGCGCACACGCACATTTCGGCTAGGCTTGCGGCTGGTGGATGTTGGGTAGCGATCAGGAAAGAGCTCCCGCACATTGACCCCCAGAAAGTCGGCCAAGGCCTGTTCCGCGCGCGGCCAACGCCGACCAGAAAGGGTGCAGGCACAAGCATTCGGGTTGAGGCCGGCGCGCAGAGAGATACTACGCAGCGTTTCCCCCTTGCGTCGCACGGCAGCCAGAATCGCGTGTCTGTCCCAGCTCATGACAGGATCTCTTCGTGTCTGAAAATCGAGTTAACTCGATTAGTATGTCCGAAAATAGAGCCTGTCAACACAAAATTAGGATTTCGGAGTTCCGATTGACTCCGATTTAGGCGATATGTGCGTAAGTTATTGGGTTATTTTGCGAAATGGCAAGTCCGAAAGAAGATGTGAAGTCCGAAGCTGGTTTCGGAGTTGCAGGAGATAACTCCGAAACCGCAATGATTTTCCGCGAACGCCTGGCCAAGCTTATTGGCGAGGAGAAACCGTTTGTCTGGGCAAAACGTGCGGGGATTCCCAGCGCCACATTCACACGCATATGGAAGGACGGCGCGGTACCCAAGGCCGAACACCTGTTGCGGATAGCTGATTTTGCTGGGGTATCAGTGGATTGGCTGCTGGGACGCGAAACAACTCCACGCCAGGAAGAGGAAAGTGCGGAATTCGCACTCATTCCGAAGCTGGGCGTGCGCGCGGCGGCGGGGGCTGGCGCGCTCAACTACGAGGTGGACATGCAGCCTGAGGCCTTGCTGGCCTTTCGCTTGGACTGGCTGCACGAGCGCGGCATCAGCCCGAAACATGCCGCAATCATAACGGCTTACGGCGACAGCATGGAGCCGACAATCCGCCACGGTGATGCGCTCCTGGTCAACACCGCCATCAATCAGCCGCGGGCCGAGGGCATTTACGTGGTGCGGGTGGAGGAGATGCTCCTGGTCAAGCGCATCGCCATCGGCCTGGATCACATCACGCTGATTTCCGACAACCCGGCCATCCAGGACGAGGTCATCACCAGGGATCGCCTGGGCGATCTGCACATTGTTGGCCGCGTTGTCTGGTTTGGCCGCGAAATCTGACCACATCGGCGCAAGAAATGCGCAAAGTCTGCCCCTAAATTGCTCTCCCGGCCCCAAATTTGCGCAAAGTCGCCCTTTCCTCCATCAGCCACCTAACCCATTGCACACCCGCGACTTTTTACTTCCCCACCGCCTCTCCCCCTTGTGCAAAATGCACCACCCCCTCACACAGACACACACTCTCCGGCAAGTTGAACATGAAGAAAAAGGGTCGGCAACTGGTGCCGACCCTCTTCATCATTGCATCGTGCCTGTTCTCCGCCACTGGCTCAGCGGCAGAAGCGCAAGCGGCCGGAATAGGTGCGATAGTAGCCGGTTTCGGGATTGAAGCTGCGATACTTGCTCATGCAGTAATCGTACCATGCCGGCGTCCACGGGCGCGGACGATAACGGTAGTAGGCCCGTTCGCGATAATAGCGTTTGCGCCACTTGCGCTCTTTCTTGTGGGCACGCACGGCGCTGGTGATGATCGCGGTAGTCGCCACGCCTGCAGCCAGGCCAAGGATGAAATTCTCCGTCTTGGAGGCAGCCTGCGCCTGTTGGGGCGCAGCAACCGCGGCACTCAGCGCCAGCACACCAGCAAACAAGGTAGGCAATGCGAATTTCTTCAGCATGTTTCCGTCCTCCTGTTTCAGAGCCATCGGCTCGCAATGCTTCCGTTCCGCATCCCCTGCCGGGATTCTACGTGGACACGATGAGTGGCGAAAACAAGGAAGCTCCTCAACTCATCGACTGCGACCTTACACATGACCACCTTAATGGTGTCTGAACAGCATGGTCAGGAAAAAAACGTATTTCGGAAAGGCGGATATTGGCCTGAAGCTGGAAGATTTCGGCATGATCCGGAAAGGTTGCGTATTGACAATTGGAGCAGGAAGACAAACCATGATATTCTGAAAATGCAGAGTAGATATGCATTGAAAGAATGGGAAACGGGAGGAATACCATGCAGGTTCGCCAGATACTCCAGCGCAAGGGGCGCGAAGTCATCACTGCCACGCCAGATACCAGCCTGCGTGATGCAGCACGCCTGTTGAAGGAGCATCAAATCGGCGCACTGGTCATTACCAACGGCGGTGATGCCTTTGCCGGCATCGTTTCGGAACATGATATCGTCGAGGCCGTTGCCGATAAAGGGGCGGCGGCCACGGCCATGCCGGTAGCGCGCATCATGACGCGCGAGGTGATGACCTGCAGCGAGGATGACACCACCGACAAGCTGATGGAGATCATGACCGAAAAGCGGGTGCGTCACCTGCCGGTGGTGGAAAACGGCAAGCTGACAGGCCTGGTATCCATCGGCGACGTGGTCAAACAGCGCATGGAGGAAATTGCCTTCGAGGCAGAGCAGATGAAGGCGTATATCGCCACCGGTTGAGCACTCGTGAATTGCCGCTGGACAACTGCAACACCCATGAAGCGGCCATGACAGTAGTGTTCAAGCTGCCGATGCCACAACGGGGTGTTGTACGGCTTACGGTGGCAAGGAAAATGCAACCGTAGCAGGGCTCCAATCATCTGGCCTGCGGGCCGGAGCGATCGTTCCTGTCTGGTTGATTGTTACCACCATTGCCGTGATTGCCGTGTCCGGCATGGTGCTCTGCCCCATGCGCCAGATACAGCGCCAGGCCAATCAGCGCGATGCCGCCCGCGAAGCTGAGAATATCCAGCGGCTCCTTGAACTTCATGCCGATGGCGTAGTCGAAGAACTTGACGATGAGAATCATCAGAATGACCTTGGCCAGGCGGTTCTTCAGGTCATCCAGATTGCGGATGGAAAGGATGCGCGAGGCAGTGGATTCGTCAGCCTGATCGATGCGCGAGATAAACAGCTCGTAAAGCCCCAATGAGAAGATCAGCAACACCGTGGCCAGCAGGTAGCCATCGATGACCTGCACCACGTGCCTGATGGTCTGATCATGCACATCGCCACGTCCGGCGCTGTCCAACCCGGCATAGTGCTCCAGCTCCAGCACCAGATAGAAAACATCCACCGTGGTAACGAAAAATACTGCCAGCGACACCACCAGCGATGCCAGCACCGCCACCAGCACCACCAGCCGCGCGTTCCACAGGAACCCTTCGAACAACCATTCTATCAGGCGCAGCAAGAGACAACTCCTTTCCGACCATGCGCTTCACTGTTTCCCCGGACGATAGATATAGGAACAGCCACTCAAGACAAGTGAAAAAACATGCCGCGCGCCTTGTCAGGCTGTGGCGAACTCCGCCGCCAGGGACGCGAGATCGGGATAATGCGCATCCGGCTGCGGCAATTCCTTCAATTGAGGTATCGCCCCCCAGCCGCCCCCCTCGGCCAGGCCCTGCCGATCAATCCACACACAAGCCAGCCCCAGCGCCTTTGCCGGGGCAATGTCGTGATAGGGGCTTTGCGCCACGTGCAGCAGATCTTCCGGCGCACAATCGAAATGATGGCGCACCTGCCGCAGAAGGTATTCGAAATTGCTCCTGTCCGGTTTGTAGGACCCGATTTCCTCCGCCGTGCAGACCAGGTCGATCTCCACGCCCAGTTTCAGCATTGTCTGCTCGATGCCGTGGCGGTGCACATTGGACAGGATGGCCAGCCGCGCATGCCGCTTCAGCCCGCGCAGGGCCTCCGCCGTGTCGGCAAAGGCCGGCCAGCAGGCAATGGAACGGGCAAAGGCCTCGTCCAGTCCCGGCGTGGTAATCAGCCCCCAGCGCTTCGCCAGCGCCTTGTGCGTGCTGGCGAGGATGGCGTCATAGCGCTCCGCGGGGTTGGCGCGCTGCGCGGCGCTCTCTTCCTCGGCATAGGCTGCCAGCGCCTGCGCCCGCGATACCGGCGCACGCCCGTCATTGGCCAGAAACAGCCGCTGCAGGGCATCCCAGATACCACTCTCCCAGTCGATGAGCGTGCCGTAACAGTCGAAGCTGATGACCCTGAACCGGCTGAAATCCATCTGCCCTACCCCAGTTTCCCCGCGTGTGCGCGCAGCTCCACCCACATCTTTCATGCCGGTTTCATACCAGCCCCTGGCGGCGCAGTTTGTCGAGCGAACGAAGATAGTCCCGCAGGTGCTCTTCTCCTTCGAAGATCAGCCTGCCCTGCTCCAGCTCCGCCTCGATGGAGCCATCGGACAGGATCCATGCGCGATGCCCCGCGATCATGCGTTCCTCCACCACCCGCGGATTGTTTCGCGAAAGCTCGTTCTCCGCCATGCCGTTCACCGGCCCGGATGGTTGTTCCGGCAACTGTTTTTGTTCTGACGACCGCGGCTGTTGCTGCGGTAGTGGCTGTGGTTGCGGCTGTGATTGCGTTGGAACACCAGCCGGCGGCAGCGCCGTGGCGATGTTGCCCAGCGCGCCAAGCACGGCGGCCAGCGCCAGCAACACGAACCCACCCAGCATGATGCCCAGCCCCTGGCCGATGCTGATGCCCAGCGCCACGCTCATCGGCCACAGGAAAGGCGCCGCCGCCATGGCCGCGCCGGTGATGATGAACAGGATTGCCGCCAGATACAATATTGCGCGCATGGCTGGCCTCCACCGGTTGCCCTGCCGGAACTATCGCAAATGCCACACCTGCCAACAAGAGCGCGCCGTGCTCAGGGTCTGGTCTCGTAAAGAGGCATGGTAGATGCGTCATTTGCTTGAAAATCAGCGTTCTTTTGTCCGCCGGGAATACCCGTAGGTATTTCCAAGGGCAAAAGAGCGCTGATATGCAGCGCAAATGGCTTGGGATGCCATGCAAATTTATGGGTCCTGAGCCTAGCCCGTACCGAGCCACCAGGCGGCCAGACCGAGGAAGGCGAAGAAACCCACCACGTCGGTTACGGTGGTAACGAAGATGGTGGAGGCAAGTGCCGGGTCGGCCCCGGCCTTTTCCAGCGCGATGGGAATGAGAATGCCGGCCAGGGCCGCACACAGCAGGTTGACCACCATGGCCACGGCAATGATCAGCGCCAGCTGGTCGGAGCCGAACCACCACCAGGTGAACAGGCCCATGATGATGGCGAACAGCAGGCCGTTGAGCAGGCCGACGGCGGTTTCGCGCCATACCACGCGCCAGAAGTTGGCACGGCCCATCTCGTTGGTGGCCAGCGCGCGCACGGTAACGGCCATGGTCTGGGTGCCGGCATTGCCCCCCATGGAAGCGACGATGGGCATGAGGATGGCCAGCGCCACCATCTGCTGAATGGTGGCGTCGAACCAGGAGATTACCCACGAGGCCAGCACCGCGGTGCCGAGGTTGATGAACAGCCAGACGAAGCGCGCGCGGGTGATGTCGAGCACCGAGTCGTGGATTTCCTCCTCGCGCACACCGTGCATGCCCAGCATGTCTTCCGCCGCCTCTTCCTCCAGCACATCGACGATATCGTCGATGTAGAGCGAACCGACGAGCCTGCCGGAATCATCCACCACCGGCGCGGAGACGAGGTTGTAGTGTTCGAACTGCCGCGCGACATTCTCGATGTCGTCGTGCACGTTGAACACCGCCGGTGGCTGCTCCATGATGTCGGTGATGGGTTTTTCTCGCGGCGTACGCAACAAACGCGCAGTGCGCACCGTGCCGCGCACGTGAAAGCGCGGGTCGACAACGTAGATTTCGAAGAACTCGTCGGGCAGATCGTCCTCGGTACGCAGGTAATCGATGACTTTACCGACGTTCCAATACTCCGGCACGGCAACGAATACCGACTGCATGTGCCGCCCGGCGCTGTCTTCGTCATAATGCAGGGCGCGCTCCACGGCGATGCGGTCGGCGGTGGGCACGCGGGCGAGGATTTCACGCTTTTCCTGCTCGGGCAGCTCTTCCAGCAGCCAGGCGGCATCGTCGGTTTCCAGCTTGCGCACGGCGCGGGCGATGATGTGCGCGGGCAGCGCGTCGATCAGCTCGTCGCGCACCGGCTCGTCCAGCTCGCTGAGCGCCTCCACGTCGAACTGCCGCCCCAGCAGGCGAATCAACCGCAGCCGGTCGTCATGGTCGAGCAGCTCGATGACATCGGCGAGGTCGGCCTCGTGCAGCTCGCCAACCAGCAGCTTGAGGGTATCGACCTCGTCATTGCGCAGGGCCTGTTCGACAGCACGCAGAAACTCCGGCGCGATGGCGCCATCGTCATCGCGCAGTGGCGGCACCGCGGGGGTGCGCTCCAGAATGGCCGTATCGTCATTGCGCGTTTGCGCCATGTCGCCCTCGCTGGTTGGTATCTGTTGCAGGCATAACCCTTGCGTGGCGGATTAACAACAGATGCCCGGACATGGCTCGCAGGCGGCACGGGAATAGCAAAGTCTGGCAGCGACATGAGCGATATGGGTGATGGACAAGGAGAGAGCCTTGCCAGGGACTCTCTACGTTTGCAAAAGTCAAAAGCCACTACGTGCGCACGGCGACGCCAAGAACAATGCGGCTGATGGACAAGGAGAGAGCCTTGCCAGGGACTCTCTACGTTTGCAAAAGTCAAAAGCCACTACGTGCGCACAGCGGTACCAAGGACAATGCGGCTGATGGACAAGGAAAGAGCCAGCCAAGGACTCTCTAAGTTTGCAGAAGTCAAAAGCCACTACGTGCGCACAGCGGTACCAAGGACAATGTGGCTGATGGACAAGGAGAGAGCCTTGCCAAGGACTCTCTACGTTTGCAAAAATCGAAAGCCACTACGTGGCTGGTGCGGCCGAGAAGATTCGAACTTCCACGGGGTTTCCCCCACAGCGACCTCAACGCTGCGCGTCTACCAGTTCCGCCACGGCCGCACAGATCGGGCGAAAGCGCCTGCGCCATTGATATGGGCGCGAGGGGGTGTTTAACAAGGGTGGCGGCAGCTTTCAAGAGGATGAGGCAATGCGCGAATGCCTGCGAGGCGAGCTGGCCCGCGCGCGGCGGCTGTGGCGTGATGCGCCGGTGTGCTGGTATGTGAGTGAGGGGCTGGTGGACTACGAGCAGGCCATGCGGCGCATGGACGAGGTGGCGGCGCGCGTGGCGGAGGGAGATGCGGCGGAAGAGGCATGGTTGCTGGAGCACCCGGCGCTGATCACCGCCGGCAGCAGCGCGCGGCGGGAGGACTTGCTGAAGGCGGATGCCTTGCCCGTGTATCGCACGGGGCGCGGCGGACAATATACGTGGCACGGGCCGGGCCAGCGGGTGGTCTACCTGATGCTGGACTTGCGCGCGCGCGGGCGCGATGTGCGGGCTTTCGTGGCAGCGCTGGAGCAGTGGTTGATCGACACACTGGCCGATTTCGGCGTGGAGGCCATGCGCGATGACGAACATGTGGGCGTGTGGGTATGCGGGAAAGATGGCAGGAAAGCGAAGATCGCGGCCATTGGCGTGCGGGTATCGCGCGGGATAACGCGGCATGGGGTGGCGCTGAACGTGAACCCGGATCTGTCATGGCAGCACGAGGTGATCGTGCCGTGCGGCGTGCGCGAACATGGGGTAACGTCGCTACACGCGCTGGGATTGCGGGAGGTGGAAATGGCGGAAGTGGATGCGGCGCTGCAGCGGCATTTCACACACATTTTCGGACCGGTGGAAGAGACGTAAGGGCTGCCCCACGGCGAGGGCGAGCCCGTTTCCGCCCTTCGCGGAGCAAGCAGTTCAGCCATGCGGAGCGATGTCGGTGATGTGCAACTGCACGCCATTGCGGCCATTGTAATCGTCCGGCTGCAGACGGCCCGCGATGTGCCAGGCGCCCCCCTCGCGGGCATTGAGCAGGGTCTCGCCCAGGGGCGTGTCCACGGCGCGAAAGGCAATGGCCCGCAGGCGGTTGCCCGAACCGTCGCGCAGGGTGGCGCGGATATGCTTCTCGCCAACGATGTCCACCCATTCCAGCCGGTGCGCGGCGAAGGCGAACACCGGCGCCGGGTTGCCCGCGCCGAAGGGGCCGGCCTGCTCCAGTTGCTCCAGCAGGGCGCGCGTGGCGCCACCGGCGGTGAGCACGGCATCCACCTTCAGGTGCGGAAACTCCGGCACGGCAGCGAGTTCTTCGGCCAGCTCGGCATCGAGGAAGTCGCGCAAGCGCGCCACGCCCGCCGCCGCCTCCTGCCCCGGCGGCAGCGCCATGCCGGCGGCCATGGCATGCCCGCCGCCTTTCGCCAGCACCCCGGCGGCCACGGCGCGGGCCACGGCGCGGCCAATGTCCACGCCGGGCACGGAACGGGCCGACCCGGTGAGCTGGCCGCGCGCGGGGTCCAGCCCCAGCGCCACGGCGGGCAGGTTGAAACGCTCCTTCAGCCGCGCCGCCACCAGCCCCAGCACGCCGGGATGCCAGTCCTCGCCGCCATGCACGACAATCACCCCCCTGCCCCGTTCGTCGAGCAGCTTCTGCGCCTGTGCGGCGGCGACCTGCAGCAATGTCTGCTCCAGTTCCTGCCGGGCGCGGTTCATCTGCTCCAGTTTCGCCGCGAGCTTCTGCGCCTCATGCATGGAAGAGGCCTTCAGCAGCGCCAAGGCATCAGAGGCATGGCCAATGCGCCCTGCGGCATTGATGCGCGGGCCGAGCACGAAGCCCAGGGTGTAGGCGTCCGGCTGGCGCGGAGCGCGGGCGGCATCTGCCAGTGCGGCCAGACCGATGCGCGCGCGGCTGCCGAGCACCTTCAGCCCCTGGCGCACGAAGGCGCGGTTCAGCCCGCGCAGGGGCATCACGTCGCACACCGTGGCCAGCGCCACCAAATCCAGCCAGCGCAAGACGTCCTGACGCCTGGCCAGATGACCGCGTTGCGCCAGTTCACGCGCCGTGGCCGCCACCAGCATGAAGGCCAGGCCAGCAGCGCACAAGTGGCCCAGCCCGGAGTCGTCGTCGGGGCGATTGGGGTTGACCACCGCCAGCGCTTTCGGCAGGGCCGTGCCCATCTGGTGGTGGTCGATGACAATGGTGTCGAAGCCCTGCGCGGCGGCATATTCCAGCACCTCGTGGGCCATGGCGCCGCAATCGAGCGTGATCAACAACGAAGCGCCGGCGGCCTTCAGGCTGTCCACCGCCTGTGTGGAAGGGCCGTAGCCCTCGCCCAGCCGGTGCGGAATGTGCACCGTGCACGGCGCGCCTGCCTGCTCCACGAACTCCGAGACGATAACGCTGGCGCTGACTCCATCCACGTCATAATCGCCAATGATGCCCACATGCTCGGCATCCACGATGGCATCGGCCAGCCGCGCCACGGCGGCGGACATGTCGCGAAGGTGTTCGGGGCGAGGCATGAGCGCGCGCAGGGTGGGGTTCAGATGCGCCGGAACCTCGTCCACCCCCACGCCACGCGCCGCCAGCACGCGGGCCAGTGCATCGGGCAGATCGTGGCGCTGAGCCATTGCCAGGGCGGTGCGCGCACCATCCTCGGTGAGCCGCGCCAGCCAGCGCCGCCCGCTTGCGGAGCGCTCCACGCCGAGAAACGCCGCCCCTTCTTCCTCTGGCCGTGCCGCCACCAGCAGCATGCGCGCCTCCCGTGCGGAAAAACCGAATCACGCGGACCCAGCGGGCCGTTGCCGGGGATCATAGCCCATGTGCCGCACCGGAAAAGCCGGAGGACGGATCAGCTGAATATGCTGTTGAGAAGCTCGCCGTTGCCAGCCACGCGGCGAAACACCTTGCTCTCGCGGATGGTGTGCGTGCGCGAACGCATGGACAGCGTGTGCGTGCGCACCTGCCCGTTGTGGAAGCGCACGCGCGAGAGCAGTGATCCGCCGGTAATGCCGGTGGCGGCGAAGATGACATCGCCGCGCACCATCTCGGCAATGGAGAGCTTCGCGCGCGGATCGTCGATGCCGGCGCGGGCAATGGCGCGGGCATGATCGTCGGAACGCGCGACCAGTCGCCCCTGCATCTGCCCACCAATGCAGGCCAGCGCGGCGGCTGCCAGCACACCCTGCGGCGCACCGCCAGTGCCGAGGTAGATATCGATACCCGTCTCCACCGGGTCGGTGGTGTGAATGATGCCGGCGATGTCGCCATCGCTGATGAGCCGCAGCCGTGCACCGGCGGCGCGGATCTCGCCAATCAGCGCGGCATGGCGCGGCCTGTCGAGCACACAGGCGGTGATGTCGGCCACGCGCACGCCCTTCGCCTCGGCCAGCCGCGAGAGGTTTTCCGCCACGGGTGCATCCAGGTCCACCAGCCCGTCGGGATAGCCAGGGCCGATGGCGATTTTTTCCATGTATACGCGCGGCGCCTTCATCAGCGCGCCGCGCTCGGCAATGGCCGCCACGCTCAGCGCCTCGGGCAGGTCCTTCACCACCTGGGTGAGCCCCTCGATGACCGTGCAGGCAATATCCACCTCCTGCCCGCCAGCGCCCAGAGCCTGCCCCAGCCACAGGGCAGGCACCTGCCCCTCCTCGCCCTCGCCGACCACCACCTCGCCGCTGATGGCCAGCGCATCGAAGGCCTGCGCCATCACTGCGATGGCCGCCTCGTGCGCGGCGCGTTCGTCGCCCAACCCGCGATGCCGGGCCGCGGCAATGGCCGCCGCTTCCGTGGCGCGGGCCACCTCGATGGTGAGCATCCTGTCCAGCATGGCGGGCCTCATTCACAGGGGCTTGCAGACGTCAAGGCACAATCTTCAGCGGAAGCGCTCGATACGGATCATGCGCGGGCTGCCGGCGCAGTGGCCTTCCGCCTCGATGCGCGCCAGCGCCGCGCGCATGGCGCCTTCCTGCGTGTCGTGGGTGATCAGAATGAACGGCGCGGTGGGCTGTTCGCGCTCGTGCTCGCGCAGAGGCACGCTGCGGGTGATGGATTCACCCTTCTGCACGATGCTCTCGATGGAAATGCCCTCGTCGGCGAAGGCCTGTGCAATGGCCGCCACCTCGCCGGGTTTGTCCCACAGGTTCATGGCCACGTAATAGCCGCCGTGATGCGCCCGCATGCGCGCGCGCTCGTATGGCCTGAGCCGCTCCACCGGCAGCCCCAGTGGCGGCACGCGCACGCCCCGTGCAATGTCGGCAATGTCGGCCACCACGGAGGAAGCCGTCGGATGCGCGCCGGCGCCGCGACCTTCCAGCATCACGTCATCGACGAAATCACCACGCACCTCCACCGCGTTGAACACGCCGTTGACCTCGGCAATGGGCGAGCCAACGGGCACCAGCGTGGGGTGCACGCGCTGTTCCACGCCTTCGCCGGTATCCACCGCCACCGCCAGCAGCTTGATGCGATAGCCCAGCCCCCGCGCGTAACGGATATCGTCCAGCGTAACGTTCTCTATGCCCTCGACATAGACATCGTCCATGGCGATCTCGCAGCCGAAGGCCAGCGCCGTAAGAATGGCCAGCTTGTGTGCCGCGTCCCAGCCGCCGATGTCGAAAGTGGGGTCGGCCTCCGCATAGCCCAGCTCCTGGGCCTCCTTCAGCACGTCGCCGAACTCGCGCCCCTCTTCCTCCATCTTGGTGAGGATGTAGTTGCAGGTGCCGTTGAGGATGCCATAGACACGCTTCACCGTATTGCCGGCAATGCTCTCGCGCATCATCTTGACGATGGGAATGCCCCCGGCCACGGCGGCCTCGAAGTTCAGCGCCACGCCATTCGCCTCGGCCAGCCTGGCCAGCGCCACGCCATGGTGCGCCAGCAGCGCCTTGTTGGCCGTAACCACATGCACGCCACGTTGCAGGGCCGCCTCCACCGCGGCGCGCGCCGGGCCATCCTCGCCACCGATCAGCTCCACCAGCACGTCGATATCGGCCTCGCGGGCCATGGCAACGGGGTCATCGAACCACTGCAAGGCAGACAGGTCATGCCCGCCGCGTGGCTTGTTGCGCGAGCGGGCGGATACTGCCACCACCTCGATGCCCCTGCCACAGCGCCGCGCCAGCAGATCAGCATTGTCGCGCAGCAGATCCAGCACGCCCACGCCCACCGTACCCAGCCCGGCGAGAGCGATTTTCAGGCGATTTTCGGAAGATTTCCCCATGACTCAGGCATTCTCCTGCTTCAGCGCCGCCCCAGCCTTGTGCGCAAGG
>JAJRRZ010000004.1 GCA_024279045.1 Alphaproteobacteria bacterium | reverse complement strand
GCAGGGGTGCATGATTGAACCACACATAGAAGCTGATGAAAAAGGCGATCCAGGTAAAATGCAGGATGCGGATTTCCGGCCTGTTCAGGGCCAGCACGTTCAGGCGGGCCGGGGCCTGATCCTCCGTCGCGGCACTCATGACTTGCCTCCAAGCGGTTTCGGTTTGCCAGGGGTTGCCCCCGCCGGCAGGGCGCGCCGGCGCATCGGCTGTCGCAACTGCAAGAGCAAGGGATGTGCCAGTTTTTCACCAGACGGCAGGTGCAATACAACATGCTGTATTCAGGAAAGAAACCGCATAAGCATAAAAATCATGCAAAAATCATATGTGCACAATATTAGTGCATATAAATATTTGTTCTGCCCGGATTCCGGGCATCGACCACCCCTGGCGCCACCATGGAAACAACTTGGGCGAAAGAGAAAAAACTTCATGATAGCAGTATGTTAAAGGAAATTTGCCGGCAATGGCCGATTCTGGCACGCCACTTGCCCCTTCTGGTGCCGAATATCGCCAGCCCCGCATCTCGCTGCAGCCGGGGGCGCACCCAGCCGCTCCGGCGCCCTTTGCGCCACAAGGGCGGGAGGGCGCCGGGGCAGGGTGCTCCGGGGCGTCAACGAACAGGACGGAACAAGACATCATGAGCAGGGAACGTCTCGTCGTCATCGGCAATGGCATGGCCGGCGTGCGCGCGGTGGAAGAAGTGCTGAAGGCCGATGAGCAGCGCTACGCCATCACCATCATCGGCGATGAGCCATACGAGAACTACAACCGCATTCTGCTCTCGCCGGTGTTGGCGGGCGAGAACACCATCGAGGACATCATCCTCAACTCCGCCGAATGGTATGCGGAGAACGGCATCGAGCTGATCAAGGGCGTGGCCGCCACACGCATCGACCGCGTGCGCCGCGAGGTGGAGCTGGCCGATGGCCGCCGCGTGGCCTACGACAAGCTGATCATCGCCACCGGCTCGAAACCCTTCATGCTGCCGGTGCCGGGCAATGACCTCGACGGCGTCATCGGCTTTCGCGACATTGCCGATGTCGAGACCATGCTCGAGGCCGCGCGCAAATACGACAAAGCGGTGGTCATCGGAGGTGGCCTGCTGGGGCTGGAGGCGGCCAACGGCCTGATGAAGAACGGCATGGATGTAACGGTGGTGCACCTGATGGAGACGCTCATGGAGCGCCAGCTCGATGCCACCGCCGGGGAGATGCTGAGGAAGTCGCTTGAAGAACGCGGCATGACCTTCGTCATGCCGGCGAAGACAACCGAGCTGCTGGGCGATGACAAGGGCCGCGTGCGGGCGGTGAAACTGGAGGACGGACGCGAGATCGAGGCCGACCTGGTGGTCATGGCCGCCGGCATCGTGCCCAATGTGCAACTGGCGAAGGAGGCCGGCATTCACTGCGAGCGCGGCATTGTCGTGAACGACTATCTCATGACCTTCGATCCGCGCATCCACGCGGTGGGCGAATGCGTGCAGCATCGCGGTGTGTGCTATGGCCTGGTGGCGCCGCTGTATGAGCAGGCGCGGGTGCTGGCCAATCACCTCGCCGGCAGCGGCTGGATGGCCTACGAAGGTTCGGTTACCTCCACCAAACTGAAGGTTACCGGCATCGACCTGTTCTCCGCCGGCGATTTCCTCGGAGGGCCGGAGACGGAAGAGATCGTCATGCAGGATGCCCGCGGCGGCATCTACAAGAAACTGGTGCTGCGCGATGATCGCCTTGTCGGCGCGGTGCTCTATGGCGATACCATGGACGGCACCTGGTATTTCCAGCTCATCAAGGACGGCACCGACATTTCCGACATCCGCGGCAAGCTGCTGTTCGGCCAGGCGCACCTGGGTGATTCCGGCCACGGCGAGGAGGCGGCGGTGGCCAACCTGCCCGACGAGGCGGAGATCTGCGGCTGCAACGGCGTGTGCAAGGGCGAGATCGTCGCCGCCATCAAGGAGCAGGGGCTGTTCACCCTGGAGGACGTGCGCGCGCACACCAAGGCATCCGCCTCGTGCGGCTCGTGCACCGGGCTGGTGGAAGCGCTGCTGGCCCACACGCTGGGCGGCGATTATTCCGCCACGCCGTCGGAAAAGCCCATGTGCGGCTGCACCGACCACACCCATGACCAGGTGCGTGCGGCCATTGTCGAGAATGGTCTGAAGAGCATCGCCGAGGTGATGCGCTTCATGGAATGGAAAACGCCCAACGGCTGCGCCAGCTGCCGCCCGGCGCTGAACTATTACCTGCTGTGCGCCTGGCCCGGCGAATACGTCGATGACCGCGCCTCGCGCTTCATCAACGAGCGCGCCCACGGCAACATCCAGAAGGACGGCACCTATTCGGTGGTGCCGCGCATGTTCGGCGGCGTAACCACGCCGGACGAGCTGCGCGCCATTGCCGACGTGGCGGAGAAATACAACGCCCGCGAGGTGAAGGTAACCGGCGGGCAGCGCATCGACCTGTTCGGCATCACCAAGGAAGACCTGCCGAAGATCTGGGCCGATCTGGCGAAGGCCGGCATGGTTTCCGGCCATGCCTACGGCAAGGCGCTGCGCACGGTGAAGACCTGCGTGGGCTCGCAGTGGTGCCGCTTCGGCACGCAGGATTCCACCGGCCTGGGCATCAGGCTGGAGCAGCTCACCTGGGGCAGCTGGATGCCGCACAAGTTCAAGATGGGCGTATCGGGCTGCCCGCGCAACTGCGCGGAGGCCACCATCAAGGACTTCGGCGTGGTCTGCGTCGATTCCGGCTACGAGCTGCATGTCGGCGGCAATGGCGGCATCAAGGTGCGCGTTACCGATCTCATCGCCAAGGTGGAGACAGAAGAAGAGGTGCTGGGATGGGCTGGCGCCTTCATCCAGCTCTACCGCGAGACAGCGCATTACCTGGAGCGCACCGCGCCGTGGATCGAACGCAAGGGCCTGAGCTGGGTGAAGGAGCAACTGGAAGACGAGCAACGCCGCAAGGAGCTGTTCGAACGCTTCCGCCATTCGCAGAAGTTCGCCCAGCATGACCCGTGGAGCGAGCTGGCGGAGAAGGACGACCCAATCTTCAGGCCCGTGGCGGAACTGGCGTGAATGGAGCCGAGCAAGGCGTGGCTGTGGGCAATTGCCTGGCCATGGCAACTGCATGGCAATGAAATGGCCAGGCACTGCTTCTCCGTCATGCCCGGGCCTGGCCCGGACATCTGAAGCGGTGCGCGCACAGCCGGTTGCCCTGGATTGCCAAGTCAAGCCCGGCAATGACGCAATCGGCATGAAACAGAAAAACAGGCAAGGAAATGGATGCAATGACGGATAATTGGGTGGAAGTGGCCAAAGTGGCGGACATCCCGCCGCTGCTGGCGCGGGTGGTGAAGACGAAGCACGGCGACATCGCCCTGTTTCATGCCGGCGATGGCCAGATCTATGCGCTGGACAACAAGTGCCCGCACCAGGGCGGACCGCTGTCGGAAGGCATCGTGCACGACTGCCGCGTCGCCTGCCCGCTGCACAACTGGGTCATCGACCTGAAAACCGGCGAGGCCACCGGCCCGGATGAGGGAAAAACCCGCACCTACGAGGTGAAAGTGGAAGACGGACGTGTTTTCCTGAAGCTGTGAATTCAGGGGCGCAAACGAGCGGGAGACGGATACCATGCTGTTCGGGCGCACGAAGAAGAACCCGGTGAACCTGTATGAAAAGCCCGTGGTGGAGTGGCGCACCGCCACCTGCGGCTATTGCTCCACCGGCTGCTCCATCGACATCGGGCTGGATGAAAACGGCATGCCCGTTTCCTGCCGCGGCAATGCCGAGGCCGATGTGAACCGCGGCAAGCTGTGCCTGAAGGGTATTTTCGAATACGAGGTGTTCCGCTCGCCGGGCCGTGGCGAACGGGTGATGGAGCGCGAACACATCCGCGCCCCGTGGCAGCAGAGCAACTGGGATTCGGCGCTGGATCGGCTGTATTCCGAAATCCGCCGCATCCAGAAGAAATACGGCCCCGATTCCTTTGCCATCATCTCCACCGGCCAGATGCTCAACGAGGAGTTCTACACCCTCGGCAAGCTCACCCGCGGGCTGATCGGCACCAACAATTATGACGGCAACACCACCCTGTGCATGGCCTCTGCCGTGTCCGGCTACAAGCGCAGCTTCGGCTCCGACGGCCCGCCGGGCTGCTACGAGGACTTCGAGCACACCGATTATCTCATCGCCTGGGGCTCCAACATGCCCGAGCAGCACCCGGTGATGTACTGGCGGCTGAAGGAGGCGCACGAGAAGCGCGGCTTTCCCATCGTCGCGGTGGATCCGCGCGTTACCATACTGGCGCAGGGCGCCTCGCTGCACCTGCCCGTCAACCCCGGCACCGACGTGCCCCTGATGAACGCCATGATGCACGTCATCTTCGCCGAGGGGCTGGAAGACAGGGAATACATCGAGAAAAACTGCACCGGGCTGGAGGAACTGAAGGCCGAAGTGGCCAAATGGACGCCCGATCGCGCCAGCCAGATCACCGGCATTCACCCGGACACCATCGTTACCGTGGCGCGTGCCTTTGCCCGCGCGAAGGCCGCCATGCAGGTGTGGACCATGGGCATCAACCAGTCCACCCACGGCTCCGATGGCGTGGTCGGCATCAACAACCTGGCGCTGATCACCGGCAATGTCGGCAAGCCCGGCGGCACGCCGCTGTCGATTACCGGCCAGTGCAACGCCATGGGCACGCGCGAGTGGGGCTCCACCTCCGGGCTGCCCAACTTCCGGGCGCTGGAAAATGCCGAGCACCGCAAGGAGGTGGCCGAATTCTGGGGCATCGACGAGGAATTCCTGCCCAGAAAGCGCGGCCTGACGCAGACGGATATCTACAAGGCCATGGAGGCCGGCGAGATCAAGGGACTGTGGCTGGTGGCCACCAATCCACTCACCTCGCTGCCCGATACCTCACGGGTGCGCCGCGCCATGGAGCAGCTGGAGTTCTGCTGTGTGCAGGACTGCTATTTCGATGCCGAATCGGTGCAATATGCCCATCTCTATCTGCCCGGCGCCACCTGGGCGGAAAAGCACGGCGTGATGACCAACACCGAGCGCCGCGTCAATCTGGTCAAGCCGGTGATCGACCCGCCAGGCGAGGCGAAGCCCGATCTGTGGGTGTTCAACCGCCTGGCCGAACGCTTCAATGCCGAGCGCGAGAAGCAGGGCAAGAAACCGCTCACCTTCCCCGAAAGCGCATCGGAAGTGTTCGACGAGATGAAGCAGCTCTCGCGCGGGCGGCTGTCCGATTCCACCGGCATGGATCACGAGCTGATCGACAAGCACCACGGCATTCAGTGGCCCTACGTGGAAGAGAAGCGCAAGCGTGGCGAGCCGCCCAGGCAAGGCGGCGTGCGGCTCTATACCCGCCCCGCCAGCTTCATGCACCCGGACGGCAAAGCGAAGCTCATCCCCCTGCCGTGGGAAGACAACAACGAGCATCCGGACGAGGAATATCCCTTCTGGCTGAACACCGGGCGGCTGGTGGAGCACTGGCATGGCCGCACCAAGACCGGCAAGATCGCCAACAACAACAAGTTCAGCCCCATTCCCTTCATCGAGATCAACCCCGATGCGGCGCGTGATCTGGGCATTCGCCATGGCGAATACGTGCGCCTGGTCAGCCGCCGCGGCGATGCCATCGCCATGGCCATGCCCACCGGCCGGGTGCCCTACAACATGGTGTTCATGCCGTTTCATTTCCACAACGCCACCAACCGCCTCACCCTCGGCCTGCTCGACCCGCACTCGCGCCAGCCGGCCTACAAGCAGCAGGCCTGCCGCATCGAGAAGATCGACAACCAGGAAGAAGCCGCCAGGCTGTGCATGGAGATGCGCACCTTCTGACGCATCCGACGGGAGCGAACGATGTTCAACCGCCGCGACAACGAACCGGAATACGCCCTGCTCACCGGCAAGGCAACGAAGGAGCGCACGCAGTGGGGCGCGCCCATCGACACCGTGCCGGAAGACAGCCCGCTGCGCGAAGAGCCGTTCATCGTCAATGGCGACGAGCCGGGGCACAACCTGCGCAATCCCAACCGCTACAAGCAGCATGGCTTCTACTTCAACGCCGACAACTGCATCGGCTGCCATGCCTGCGAGACGGCCTGCGCGGAGAAGAACGGCACGCCGGCGCACCTGAATTTCCGCTCCGTCGGCATCGTGGAATGCGGCACCTATCCGGCCTATCGACGGCTCAATATCTCCATGGCCTGCAACCACTGCGAGGATCCGGTGTGCCTGAAGGGCTGCCCCACGCGCGCCTACACCAAGTATGCCGAATATGGCGCGGTGCTGCAGGATCCGGACATCTGCTTTGGCTGCGGCTACTGCACCTGGGTGTGCCCCTACAACGCCCCGCAGCTCGACCCGGTGGCCGGGCATGTGAGCAAGTGCAACATGTGTGTCGACCGTCTGGAGGTGGGGTTGAAGCCGGCCTGTGTGGCCGCCTGCCTGGGCAATGCGCTGGACTTCGGCGTTATCGAGGAAATCCCCGACAACCGCGTGCAGGCGGAACTGTCCATTCCCGGCTTTCCCGATCCGTCCATCACCCATCCCAACATCCGCTTTCAGCAGATGAAGACCCTGGAGCGCGAGGTGAAGCGGGTGGATTCGCTGCCGGTGCAATATCATCTGGACGAGCAGCAGGGCCGCTACGTGCCGGAGGTGGACGAATCGAAACGCCCGCCGGTGGAATGGAACCTGAAGAAGCTGCTGAAGAGCCACGAGATGGCCCATGTCGCCTTCACCCTGTCGGTGCAGGCGGTGATGGGCGCCTTCGTGCTGCTCACCCTCTCGCGCTGGTTCGGCATTGCGCCACTGGCCGATGTATCGGCTTCCGGCATGTTCGCGCCGCTGCTGTGGGTGATGGTGGCGCTGGCCGCCTTCGGCCTGTTCAAGCTGAACATGCACCTGGGCAGGCCGCACCGCTTCTACCGCGGCTTCTACAACCTGCGCCTCTCCCCCGTCAGCCGCGAGATCGCCGGTGTGTCGGTGTTCTTCGGCTCGCTGGCGGCGCATGCCTTCTTCGCCCTGTTCGACAACGCTTTCGCACGAGGCATGAGCGAGCTGTTCGCTGCCACCGCCCTGGCCGGGCTGGCCTATGGCGGCTACTACATGTATCGGCTCTACCGTATCCCCGCGCGGCCCTACTGGGATCACTGGCACACCGCCGCCAGCTTCCTCGGCACGGGGCTGTCGCTGGGCAGCATGCTCCTCGGCATCGCCAGCCTCATCGGCGGTGCGGCAACACCCGGGCTGCTGGCCTCGCTGGCCTCGCTGGCCTTTCTTGGCCTGCTGCTGGAGTCGGCGGGGTTGCTGGTGCAATGGCGCGAGCAGGAGAAGGCCAGCAGCGAGGCGGCGGTCTCCTGGCTGTTCATGACCACCACCTACGGCCATACCTTCCGGCTTCGCCTCGGCCTGCTAGGCGTGGCCACGGCGCTGGCCGGCATCATCACCATCACCACGCCGCTGATGAATGGCGGGCTGTCCTTCGGCGCACCGCTGTTCGTGCTGCTGGCGCTGCTGGCCGTTGCCCAGAGCCTGCTGGGCCGGGCGCTGTTCTTCGCCGTGGTGGTGCCCACCACCATGCCGGGCGCCTACTTCTGGAAAAACCCCGGCTTCGTGGAGCATGCCCGTGAAGTCGGCCTGGCCGACATGCCGCAACTGGGTGTAGCGTACGAGAAGCACCACAAATTCGATGTGCAGGAGCTGCTGAAAACCATCCGCGAAACCACCTGGCAAGAAAAGTGGGATCAGTTCAAGCGCATCTTCACCGGCTGAACCCGGGCGCTCTGTTGCGCAACAGCTCCATGAAACGTTGTGCATCCGCCACATCGGTGAAGGCGGCTTTCGGCAACCAATGGTGCACGTTGTGCGGCTGGTGCAGGATGAAGCCCGCCTCGTCCTCGGTGATGCCGGTGAGCTGATCCCAGCCGATCTCCGCTTGCTGCGCCTGTGCGCCCTCGCCCAGCCACAGCCGCAGGCCATCCTCGCCGATCTGCCAGCGAAACGGCTGGTTGGCGGCGGGCAACTGGCGAAATCCGCGCCGCGCAAAGGCGCGCGTCAGCGGCCAGTCGAAAACGAAATGCAACAGCGCCAGCGCAATCACCGCAAAGAAGGTGAACCACATGCCGTATCGCAACGCCAGAAAGGCCGTTGCCGGCAGCGCCGCGGCCAGCAGCCAGCCACGCACCTGAATGCGCCGCTGCCGCCGGTTGCGCCGCCACAGCGCCTGGCTGGCCTGCAGGAAGGTATCCTCGTCCAGCACGTAATGCAGCTCGATGGGCCGCTTGCCACTCATCCGCCCATATCCTCTTCAGCTCTTCTCTCAGCCTTTCACCCCGGCGAACGGGGCCGGCTCGGCGGCCTCGTCCAGCGGCCAGCGCGGGCGGGCGGAAACATCCAGCCCGTCCACCTCGCCGCGCGCCAGCTTCAGCGCCCCGACATGGGCCACCATCACCGCGTTGTCGGTGCACAGCCGCACCGGTGGCGCGGCCAGCCGGAAGCCTTCCGCCCGTGCCACTTCCTCCAACGCGGCGCGAATGGCAGCATTGGCCGCCACGCCCCCGGCCAGCACCAGCCACGGCTGGCGCGCCTGTGGATGCAGGCCGCGAAACCGCCCCATGGCGCAACGCACCCGATCGGCCAGCGTGTCCACCACCGCCTGCTGAAAGCTGGCGCAGATGTCGGCCCTGTCCTGCTCGCGCAACGATGAACCACCGTTCTGCGTTGCCGCGCCACTGCCCGCCAGATCCAGGATGGCCGTACGCACTGCCGTTTTCAGCCCGGAGAAAGAGAAATGGCATTCCTCGCGGCGCAGCATCGGGCGCGGAAAATCGAACCGCGCCGCATCGCCCTGCGCCGCCAGCCGCTCCACCGCCGGACCGCCGGGATAGCCCAGGTCGAGCATCTTCGCCACCTTGTCGAAGGCCTCGCCCAACGCGTCGTCGATGGTGGTGCCAAGGCGGCGGTAGCGGTCGATGTCATCCACCGAAATGAGCTGTGTATGCCCGCCGGAAACCAGCAGCAGCAGGTAGGGCGGACGCACGCCCGCCCCGGCCAGCATCGGCGAGAGCGCATGGGCCTGCAGATGGTTCACCGCCAGCAGCGGCACACGGTGCGCCAGGGCTATGGCCTTTGCGCTCATCAGCCCCACCAGCAGCCCGCCGATCAGCCCCGGCCCGGCGGTGGCTGCCACCGCGTCGATATCGCGCCAGCGCAGGCCCGCTTCATCAAGCGCTGCACGCAACAGCCGGTCGAGCAGCGCCACATGCGCCCGTGCGGCGATTTCCGGCACCACGCCGCCGAAGGCCGCATGCTCCTTCACCTGCGAATAGACAATGTCGGCCAGCACCTCCGCGCGCCCCGGCCCGTCCTCGCCGGGCGGTGCGGGGTGCAGGCGCAGCACGGCAACAGCCGTCTCGTCGCACGAAGTCTCGATACCCAGCACCGTCAACGGCGCGGATGTTGGCGCGGATGCTGGCGACGACAGCGGTGCCTGCTCGGCGGCGGCCACGGCCCGGCCCTTTTCGCTTGCCTTTGTCATGACTTCTTATCTATCCCTGCGGGGAAGGCTTTTCCATGCCTTTTGCTGTCATCTGCCGTCAATGGAGCCTCTGCATGTCCACCACGCCCTCGCGCCCCATCCGCATCGGCACCCGCGGCTCGCAACTGGCGCTGGCCCAGGCGCACGAAACGAAGGCGCGGTTGATCTCTGCGCACGGCCTGCCGGAGGAGGCAGTGGAGCTGGTGATCATCAAGACCACCGGCGACAAGGTGCGCGACCGCCCGCTGGCCGACATCGGCGGCAAGGGGCTGTTCACCAAGGAGATCGAGGAAGCGCTGCTCGATGGCCGCATCGATCTGGCGGTGCACTCCATGAAGGACGTGCCCGCCGAGCTGCCGGAAGGACTGGAGATGGTCTGCCACCTGCCACGCGAGGATGCGCGCGATGCCTTCCTCTCGCCGAAGGCCGCCGGCATCGACGATCTGCCCGAAGGTGCGGTGGTCGGCACATCCTCGGTGCGCCGCGCCGCGCAACTGAGAGCCATGCGCCCGGATGTTCGCATCGTGGAGTTTCGCGGCAACGTCGATACGCGGCTGAAGAAACTGGCCGATGGCGTGGCCGATGCGACGTTTCTCGCCTGTGCAGGGCTGCGCCGCCTGGGGCTTGAGAACAGGATCACCCAGGCGGTGCCGCTGGAGATGATGCTGCCAGCGGTGGCGCAAGGGGCCATCGGCATCGAGACGCGCGCCGACGATGCCGAAATCCGCGCCCTGCTGGAGCCGCTGAACGATGCCGAAACAGCCGTTCGCGTGGCCGCCGAGCGCGGCTTTCTCATCACCCTGGAAGGCTCCTGCCGCACGCCGCTGGCGGCGCATGCCATTATCGACGGCGATGAGGTGTGGTTGCGCTGCGAGGCGCTGACACTGGATGGCGCGCAACGCTGGCGCGCCGAGCGCCGCGGCGCGACCAGCGTCGAGACGGCCTTTGCCCTGGGCGCCGATGCGGCGCACGAGATCCTGCGCGCCGCCGGCGACGCCCTGGTGCGCTGAAGCGTTTACCCCATGGGATTAGTTATTTGTTAACCATGCCCATGTTGCATGGGGCACGGAATTGTCCGCGCTGGCCGGGGGAACGGCAGCGCCCGCATCCAGCCCCCGCAATGGTGAGCCATGCAACACGACATCAGCACCCAGCCCACCAGCGCCGCCAGCCACGCCGTCATGCTGCGCATGGCTGGCGAACGCGCCGGCGCGCGCCTGCTGGAGCCGGTGCGCGGCGTGCTGCGCCATCGCCCCGCCGCGGTGCGGGTGCAGCGCCTGGCCCAGCACATGCCCGCGCCGCTGCGCCATGTGCGCGCCCGCGCGGAAGACATCTGCCGCGGGCGCTGGCTGCTGGCCGGCAGCGAGGTATATGCCCAGGGCGAGGTGATCTTCGACCGCCACGACACCCCACGCGACTGGCTGCGCGCACTGCACGGCTTCGACTGGATCTTCACGCTGCTCAACGGCGAGAAACGCTTGTGGCGGCTGATGGCGCGCACCCTGGTGCTCGACTGGCTGGATCGCCTGCGCCGCCGCACCCTGCCGCGGCAGGCGCAGCAGGCGCCGGTGCTGGCTCGCCGCCTCGTCAACCTGTGCGCCGCCGCGCCACTGCTGCTGCACGGCGCGCAAGACACCTTTGCCGCCCGCCTGCTGGCCGGGCTGGCGCAACAGTGGCGCACCGTGCAGGCCACACCCACTGCCGGGCTGACAGCGCTGGACCGGCTGGAGGTGATGATGGCCCGCGCCTTTGCCGCGCTGGCCCTGTCGGACAACCTGCAAATCCGCACCCAGGCACTCGTTGCGCTGGCCGAGGAGCTGGAGCGGCAATTCCTGCCCGATGGCGGCCATGTCTCGCGCGCGCCGCTGGTGTTGCTCGACGTGCTTGGCACCTTGCTGCCACTGCGCCAGACGGTGGAAATGGCCGGGCTGGAGGTGCCAGCCACCATGGAACAGGTGGCGGAAAAGGCCCTGCCGATGCTGCGCATGCTGCGCCATGCCGACGGCTCGCTGGCGCTGTTTCACGGCGCCCGCCACACCGGCAGGGCCTGGCTGGCGCGGCTGCTGGAAACTTATGACACCACAGGCGGCGCACCGCTGGATCTGGCCCCGCATGCTGGCTTTGCGCGGCTGACCGGCGGCAACAGCGTGTTGCTGGCCGATGTCGGCGCGCCACCATTGCCCTGGCACAACCCCGCGGGCGCGCTGTCGCCGCTGGCCATCGAGTTTTCCAGCGCCGGGCAGCGCATCTTCACCAGTTGCGGCGCACCACTGCGCGAGATGCCGGAGCTGGACGAGGCCGCCCGCATGAGCGCCGCGCATTGCACGCCGGTGCTGGGCGAGGGCGATGCCGGAAAACTGCACGATTCGCTGCTCGGGCGCTGGCTGCTGGGCGCACCAATGGCCGAAGGGCCATGTGTTTCCGCCCGGTTGGAGCGCGCCGCCCCCGGCATGTTGCTGCAGGCCGAACATGACGGCTGGCGCAAGACACACGGCATGATGGCGCAACGCCGGCTGTTCCTGGCCACCGATGGTGCCGACCTGCGCGGCGAGGATGCCTTCGAGCCGCTGCAGGTGCCCGGCGGACAGGTGGAACTTCCCTTCACCATCCGCTTTCACCTGCACCCGGCGGTGAAGGCCAGCATGGCCCGCGACGGCCTGTCGGTGATGCTGATGCTGCCGGACCGTTCCGGCTGGAGCTTTTCCGCCCGCAATGCCCGGCTGGCGCTGGAGGAAAGCATCCTGATGGCGGGCGAGAACGGCCCGCGCCGCAGCACGCAGATCGTGCTGCATGGCATCTGCCCGGCCATTGGCTGCACGGTCAACTGGCGGCTGAAGAAAATCTCCGCCACCTCTTCGCGCCGCCGCTCGCCGCGCAAGGCCAGCACACAAACCCCGGCGCTGCCGCTGGACTGAGACCGACACCCGCGCCTGTGCCGCCGCCAGCCGCCCGTGGTTTCTATCGTCAATGGCGGAAGTGCCGCATGCCGGTGAACACCATCGCCAGGCCCTGTTCATCCGCCGCCTTGATCACTTCTTCGTCGCGGATGGAGCCGCCGGGCTGGATCACCGCCGTGCAACCCGCGCCCGCCGCCTCCAGCAGACCGTCGGCGAAGGGGAAGAAGGCATCGGACGCCACCACCGAACCTTTCACCTCAAGCCCGGCGTGCTCGGCCTTGATGCGCGCGATACGCGCGGAGTTCACACGGCTCATCTGGCCGGCGCCAACACCGATGGTGCGCCGATCCTTCGCATAGACGATGGCGTTGGACTTGACGAACTTGCACACCTTCCACGCAAAGATCAGGTCGCGCAGCTCCTCTTCCGTCGGCGCGCGTTCGGTAACCGTCTTCAGCTCCTCATGCAGCGCCAGATCGGCATCCTGCACCAGCAGCCCGCCGTTCACGCGCTTGAAGTCCAGCCGTGGCGCGCCCGCGCCCTGCCACATGCCGGTGCGCAGCAGCCGCACGTTCTTTTTCGCCGCAATGGCCGCGCGCGCCGCCTCGCTCACCTCCGGCGCGATGATCACCTCCACGAACTGGCGCTCGACAATGGCCTTCGCCACCGCTTCGTCCAGCGGCTGGTTGAAGGCAATGATGCCGCCGAAGGCCGATTCCGGATCGGTCTGAAAGGCCCGTTCATAGGCCTGCATCTGATCCGCCGCCACAGCCACGCCGCAGGGGTTGGCATGCTTCACGATCACGCAGGCCGCACCTTCCTGCTTGGCGTCGAACTGCTTCACGCACTCCAGCGCCGCATCGGCATCGGCAATGTTGTTGTAGGACAGCTCCTTGCCCTGCAACTGTTGCGCGGTGGCGATGCACGGCTCCGCCGCGCCGTCGCGATCGACATAGAAGGCGGCGCGCTGGTGCGGGTTTTCGCCATAGCGCATGTCCTGCGCCTTGATGAACTGCGCGGTGAAGGTGCGCGGAAAGGCCTCTTGCGGGTTATCGGGGCTTTCCACCACCGCGCCCAGCCAGTTGGAAATGGCCGCGTCATAGGCCGCGGTGCGCGCAAATGCCTTCTGCGCCAGCTTGCGGCGGAATTTCGTGCAGGTGCCGCCGGAGTGCTGCTCCATGTCGCCCAGCAGCTTGTCGTAATCAGCCGGGTCAACCACCACCGCCACCGAGGCGTGGTTCTTCGCCGCGGCGCGGATCATCGCCGGACCACCGATGTCGATGTTCTCCACGATGGTGTCGTAATCCGCACCCCTCGCCAGCGTTTCCTCGAACGGATAGAGGTTCACCGCCACCAGATCGACCGGCGCAATGCCGTGTTCGGCCATGGCCGCCTCGTGTTCGGCATTGCCGCGCACCGCCAGGATGCCGCCATGCACGTTCGGATGCAGCGTCTTCACCCGCCCATCCATGATTTCCGGAAAGCCGGTGATGTCGGACACATCCTGCACCGGCAATCCGGCCTCCTTCAGCGCTTTTGCCGTGCCGCCAGTGGAAATCAGCTCCACGCCAAACTTCTCCACCAACGCCCTGGCGAAGTCCACCAGGCCGGTCTTGTCGGAAACGGAAAGCAGCGCGCGGCGCACGGGGCTGGGCATGGCAATGACTCCCTGTGATGAAACCCGTGATGAAGCAAGAATGATCTCTGGCACGCCTCTTAGCAGATGCCCGCCACCGGCAAAAGCGCATCGCCACGGCTGCTGGAAAACCTCCCCCCGCATGAGCGCCGGTGCGAATGTCTTGTCCCCGCCATGAAATCTCCGCCGCAACACCCGGCAACATCATGGGGACTCCCCAGCGCCCGGCACATGTGCTACACAGGCAGCCATCAAGAACCTCACGGGGTGCTTCGCGCGCGAGGCTGAGAGGCGAACATGCGGGCAAGGGCCACAGCGCCCGCAACCCGCCGCCAACCCGTCGAACCTGATCCGGGTCGTGCCGGCGTAGGGAATGAGGGACAGATGACGCATCGCACCATCTCTGGCACATCGCCTGCCATTGCCATGCCGCCATCCGCCACCATCATCGCCCCTGCGTGCATGACCGCGCACACGGGCGCATTGCATGGCTGACGACGTTCGCAATCTCCTGCAACGCCTGCACCGGCGCCGCCCCCGCCTGCATGCGGTGGCTGGTGCCGTGGTCGTCCCCTTCATCGCCGATGTGGCCGGGGCGCTGGGCGCTGCCCCTGCCCTCACCCACGAGCCGGACGAGGCCCGCCACTTGGCGACAACGGCTGATGCCGTGCTGGTCAACCTCAGCCAGCCAGACCCGCTGCGCCGGGAAGGCGCACAAGCCGCCGCGCGGGCCGCTGATGCCGCAGGCGTGCCCTGGGTGCTCGACCCGGTGCTGGCCCACGCCTCGCCCCGGCGCAAGGCGCATGCGCTGGCATTGCTGCAATACTACCCCGCCATCCTCAAGCCCAACGCCAATGAACTGCGCGTGCTGGCGGGCGATGACACCGGCAACGGCTCCGGCGCAGCCTCCAGCAACACGCCCGGTAGCACCCTCGGCAACGACAACCTGCCGGCGCAACTGGCCATCGCTTCCGGCGCGGTGGTGCTCATCAGCGGCGAGACGGACATCATCAGCGACGGCACCCGCACCACCACCATCACCGGCGGTCATGTGTTCATGGACACCCTGCCCGGTTTCGGCTGCGCGCTGGGCATTGCCTGCGCCGCACTGCTGGCGGTGGCCGATGATGCCTTCACCGCCGCCCGCGCCGCCGCGCGCGCCTTCGCCGAGGCCGGCAGCCGCGCCGCGGAAGGAATGCGCGGCCCGGGCAGCTTCCGCATCGCCTTTCTCGATGAACTGCACCGGCTGGGGGAAGCATCATGAACACCATCCGCAAGGCAGATGTGCGCTGTTACGTGATCATCGACCCCGCGGCTTGCGCCGGGCGCGACCCGCTGCACGTGGCCGAGGCGGCGGCAAGGGGAGGCGCCACCATCATCCAGTTGCGCGACAAATCCGCCGACATTCCCGCCATGCTGCGCCTGGCGCGCCGCTTACGGGAGATGCTGCAACCGTTCAACGTGCCGCTCGTCATCAACGACCGCGTGGACGTGGCGCTGGCCGCACGGGCTGAAGGCGCGCATGTCGGCCAGTCCGACCTGCCCGCCGCCGAGACACGCGCCTTGCTGGGCGAAAAGGCCATCATCGGCCTGTCGCACAAGACGCTGGCGGAGGTGGAAAGCGCGCCGGTGGAAGCGCTCGGCTACGCCGCCATCGGCGGCATCTTCCCCACCGCCAGCAAACAGCAGCCGCTCGGCCCCGCCGGCATCGAGGGTTTTGCGCGCATGCAGGGCCTGATGCGCGCCCGCGCACCCGATCTGCTCATCGTCGCCATCTCCGGCATCAAGGCGCACAACGCCGCCGAGGTCATTGCCGCCGGGGCCGATGGCGTGGCCGTCATCTCCGCGGTGTGCGCGGCGGATGATCCCGAACAGGCCACCGGCGAACTGCGCGCCGTTGTCGATGCCGCATTGCGGGAGAGACAGCCATGAGCAGCACCGTGATACAACAACGCCCCGTCGTGCTGGCCATCGGCGGCATCGATCCCACGGGCCACGCCGGGTTGGCCGCCGACATCCGCGCCGGCGAGGCGGTGGGCGTGCACGTCGCGCCGGTGGCGGCGGCGCTAACCGCGCAGAATGCCGAGGGCGTCAGCCACATCGACCCGGCGGATCCGCTCATCATCCATTCGCAAATCCGCGCCGTGCTGGAAGATCTGCCGGTGGCAGCAGTGAAGATCGGCCTGCTGCCTTCCGCGCAGGTGGTGGAGGCGGTGGTGGAGGCTCTGGCCCTGCTCAAGGCCGGTGTGCCCATGGTCATCGACCCGGTGATGGGCGCATCATCCGGCGGACGGCTGGTGCCCGCCACCTCGCGCTCCTGGCGCAAGCAACTG